>JAFWJH010000005.1 GCA_017511645.1 Candidatus Saccharimonadota bacterium | reverse complement strand
TGTATACGGAATTGGGCGGACCACTTCAAAGAAAATCCTTGCGGAGGCTAAAATCGAGCCTACCACTCGGGTGAAAGATCTCACCGAGGCTGACGAACAAAAAATCAACGACATTATTTCGAAGAAATACCATGTTGAAGGTGATTTGAAGCGCCTAGTGAGTAACAATATTAAACGTTTAAAGGATATTAATTCCTACAAGGGAATGCGTCACAAGGCGAAATTACCAGTCAACGGCCAGCGTACTCGGACGAATGCACGTACTCGTAAGGGTAAGGCGATCGCGGTCGGTGGTGCACAACCTAAGGCAGCAAGTAAGACTTAAAGGATAATCATATGGCAGAAGAAAAAATTAAAACCACTGTCGCTGAGACTACTGAAGCTGTTGCAGCACCTAAGACCAAAGGCAAAAAAGGTAAGCGTATTGTAAACGCTGGCGCGGTACATATTCAAGCCACCTTTAACAATACAATTATCAGTGTCACTGATAAGACTGGTGGAGTATTAACTGCTTCATCGGCTGGCGCGAATGGTTTTCGTGGTTCGAAGAAAGGCACCGCTTTTGCGGCTGGTGTCGCAGCTGAGAAAGCTCTCGAGCTTGCCAAGAAAAATCACGCTCTCAATTCGGTAGATGTGTATGTATCTGGAATTGGCTTAGGTCGTGATGCAGCAATTCGTGCTATTTCGACAGTTGGTATTAAAATTGACAGTATTACAGATGTAACCCCGATCGCTCACGGTGGTGTGCGACCTAAGGGAGAAAGGAAACCATAATGGCTAGGGATCATTCTCCAATCGTAAAACAAAGCCGTCGTGAAGGGTTTGCACTTGCACCTAAAGCGCATAAAGTAATGGCCAAGAAGTCTGGTATTCCAGGCGAGCATGGCGATATGCGCGTAAGAGGCGGTAGTTTGTATCTGACACAGCTACGTGAAAAGCAAAAAGTGCGCCGTATGTACGGTTTGCTTGAAAAGCAATTTGCAAAATTAATGAAAGAGGCTCAGAGAGCAGAGGGTTTGACCGGTGAAAAGTTGCTCGAATACTTGGAACGCCGCGTAGATAACGCAGTATTCCGTTCGGGATTTGCTTTGACTCGCCGCCAAGCTCGGCAACTAGTCTCGCACGGACATTTCTTACTCAATGGCCGCCGAATCGACATTCCGTCGATTCGCTTGAAACCAGGTGACGTATTGGAAGTTCGTCCAAAATCTACAAAATCCGAATACTTCAAAAATCTTCCGAACATTATTGGGGCATCGAATGTAACACCACTTTCGTGGTTGAAGGTCGACGCGAAGAAAATGAAAATTGAAGTTACTGGCCTACCAAAGCGTGAAGAGGCTGAGGCTGGTATTAACGAACAACTAATCGTTGAGTATTACTCACGTTAAGGAGAATTAAATGACTACAAAAAATATTCACGAAGCTACACTTGCCAATGTAAAAGAACTTGGTGAAAATAGTGCAGAGTTTGTCATCAAGCCACTTTACTATGGCTATGGTAATACGCTTGGTAATTCTCTGAGGAGAGTGCTACTTTCTAGCGTGAAAGGTGCAGCGATTACGGCGTTTTCGATCGAGGGCGCAAGTCATGAATATACTACTATTCCTGGTGTTCGCGAGGATGTAGTAGATATTATGCTTAACCTCAAAAATATTCGCTTTAAGTGTCACACCGATGCACCAGTAGAGCTGACGCTCGAGATTAAGGGTGACAAGCAATCAGAAAAAGATGGCGAAAAGCGTGTAGTGGCTGGCGATATCAAACTTCCATCCGAAGTAGAAATTGCTAACCCACATCAAACAATTTGTCATATTGACGATCCAAAGTTTGTGTTAAAGATGCACTTTATTGTAGAAACTGGTCGTGGGTATCTCACGATTGAGCAATCTAGTGCTGAACGCGTACATAGCGATATGATTGCGGTAGACGCAGTGTTTACCCCTGTACTTCGCGTACGCTATAAGGTAGAGAATACTCGTGTGGGTCAGGATACCAATTTGCAGCAATTGACTTTGACTGTGGATACTGATGGCACCATCACCCCACGTGAGGCATTTGAGGAAGCTGCAGCTATCTTAGTGAATCAATATACTGCGCTCGCTGGGAGTACGACTGTCGAATCGACTCCTGCGCCGGGTTCGAACCAAGACGAAGACGATTCTGGATTGATGCTACCAATCGAAGAGTTGGATTTGTCGGCTCGGACGGCCAACGCTTTACTAAATAACGACATTAAGACGATTCGTGATTTGGTAACTTTGTCCGAAACTGATCTTAAAGATCTGAAAGGTTTTGGTCAAAAAGCGTTGGATGAAGTGAAAGAAAAGTTAACGGAGTTAAATATTTAATATGCATCGCCACGGATATAAAGGCCGTAAATTTGGCCGCGAAACCGATCAGAGGTTGGCGCTCACGCGTGGGTTGATGTGCTCTCTGATTAAATATCAATCTATAACAACTACGCTCGCACGTGCGAAGGAAATTCGTCGCTCGACTGAAAAGTTGATTACGATGGCAAAAAAAGGCGGTCTACATAATCGTCGGATGATTATCGCACGTTTGAATGATCTAGAAGCTGCGACTATCCTAGTAGATATTATTGCGCCACAGATCAAGCGTGATTCTGGCTATCTTAGAATCGAGCACGCCGGTTATCGTCGGGGTGACAACTCTGAGATGGGCACGATTAGCTTTGTCGATGAAATTTCGTTCGACAAGCCCGAAGTTCAGCCAGAGAAACCAGCAAAGGCTAAAAAGCCAGCTGCGAAGAAGGAGGACAAGTAATGAAAACTTATTCTCAAAAAGGTTCTGAAATTAAGCGTGAATGGTGGGTAATTGACGCAAAATCAATGCCACTCGGTAAACTCGCTGTAGTAATTGCTGATAAATTGATGGGTAAATCTAAAGTTACTTACACGCCACATATCGATAACGGTGACTATGTAGTTGTAATCAACGCTAAAGATTTGGTAGTGACCGGTAACAAGATGGTAGATAAGAAATATTATCGCCATAGTGGTTTCCCAGGTGGCCTCACCGAACTAAAACTTGAAGAAGTAATCGAGAAAGATCCAGCTGTAGCGATTCGTGCTGCGGTAAAGGGTATGCTCCCGAAGAATAAATTAGCTGCAGATCGTTTGACTCGTCTTCGTGTATTCGATGGCGCTGAGCACGCTCATACAGCGCAAAATCCAAAGGAGATTAAGTAATGGTTGCTACGAAGAAATACACTTACGGTTTGGGGCGTCGCAAAGCTGCTACGGCTACTGCACGTCTTTATAAGGGTAAGGGTGAAATCACAGTAAATGGTAAGCCAGCACTAGAGTATCTTTCTGGTAATAAGACTTATCTTGCGGAAATTACTGATCCACTAGCACTCGCCGAAAAGCAAAAAGAGTATGATATTACGATTTTGGTAAAAGGCGGTGGCTTGGCTGGACAAGTTGACGCAATTAAGCTTGCTATCTCGAAGGCTCTCGTGATTGAGGCGCCAGATCTACGTCCGGTCCTTAAGAAGGCTGGAATGATGAAGCGTGATCCGCGCGAGAAAGAGCGCAAGAAATATGGTCTTCGCTCTGCTCGTCGTAGAGAACAATTCTCGAAACGTTAAAAATAAGCCCCTTATGGGGCTTATTTTTTGTGTTATAATAATTTTATGCCAGGCATAACTATTCATCTTGCTGCAGCAAACGAGTATTTAAAGAATCATCCCGACGAAAATAAAGAAGAATTTATAAATGGTTCTATTGCACCAGATTTTACAGGAGATTCTATTAAATCACATCATTCTAGCTCAAACGTATTTGATAGTGCAATGTGTTATTTACGTGGCAAAGTAAACTTAAGAGAGTGTATAAAAGATTTTGATATTGATTCGTCTTTTGGCAGAGGGTATTTTTACCATTTAATAACTGACGATAGGTTTTATAGCTCTCTGGCTGTTTTTGAGCAACAATTTAAACTATTGAGCTATGAGGAACTAAGAAATATGCTGTATCATGATTATGCTGTAACAAATAGTTTTTTTAAAGACAAATATAAAGTAGTGATGCCGGAAACTGTAAAAGAATTCGACATAAATAAAACTGGCGATTCAGCCATTATTGATTTGGGTAAAGTCTGTGATATGATCGAGGGGTTGGGGGTTCTTAATTTAGATGAATATCTAGAGAGTTTATGATATAATATATTATATGGGGTATTAGCTCAGCTGATAGAGCGCCGCATTCGCATTGCGGAGGTCGCGGGTTTAAGTCCCGCATACTCCACCAGAATATTAAAATATTGACTTTTTAACATAAGTGTGATATAATAAAAAGATAGCCCCTTTTAGGGCTATCTTTTTTTATGGTTTATTTTAAATACCAGGAACTGGGAACTTGAGGGCGAGGGCGCGGACTTCGTTGCGAATAGTTTCGAGCTCGGCGGCGAAGTCGGCGAGTTTTTCTTCGGTCTCAGCTTCGGCGCAAATATCAGCAACCTTTTTCATCCAGGCAGCTAGTGTTTTCATTTCACTAGTGCCAAGACCACGTGTAGTGATGGCTGGGGTGCCAAGCCGGACGCCGGAAGGATGGAAGGCGCCACCTTTATCAGTAGGAATGGCGTTGGCATTTAAGGTAAGGCCGACCATATCGAGGGCTTTTTCGTAAATCTTGCCATCAAAGCCAAATCCGTCTTTAACGTTGACGAGGATAAGGTGGTTTTCGGTGCCGCCGCCCTGTAGGACAAAGCCATGTTTTATAAGCTCTTCGGCGAGGACTTTGGCGTTTTTGACGATATCTTTGGCGTAAGTCTTGAATTCTGGTTGTAAGGCCTCACCAAAGGCTACAGCTTTGGCGGCGACAATATGTTCGAGTGGCCCGCCTTGAGTACCAGGGAAGACTGAGCGGTCAATTAAAATCGGGATATTTTCGATAGTTTTCTCAGGTTTTTTCAGTGGTGAAGCGACATTGCCTTTAGAGAGAATTAAGCCACCACGTGGGCCGCGGAGAGTTTTATGAGTAGTGGTAGTCATTACATGAAAACCATAATCTAGGGGGTTGGGATGAACGCCACCGGCGATGAGGCCAGCAACATGAGCCATGTCTGCCATCAAAAGACAATTTGGGATTTTGGCAGCGATTTTGGCAACGCGAGCAAAATCTGGAATTTTCATAAAGGCAGAGTAGCCGATCAGGATGATTTTGGGTTGCTCAGCGAGAGCTTTTTGTTCGAGTTCGTCGTAATTAATGTCACCGTCTGCGGTGACGCCGTAACTGATGAAATTATAAATTTTAGCAGAACGAGTGACTGGGGAGCCATGCGTGAGATGACCACCAGCAGGCAAGCTCATGGCGAGGATCTTGTCACCAGGCTCACACCAAGCGAAATAAACCGCTTCATTGGCGTTGGCGCCGGAGTGAGGCTGGACATTGGCGTGGTCGGCGTGGAAAAGCCTACAGGCGCGATCGATGGCGAGGCGCTCGATGCGGTCGACGTTGGCCTGTCCGCCATAATAGCGGTAGTTGGGTAAGATTTTAGTGGCGATTTTTGTTTCATCCCATTCACCAATGCCTTCAAAACTAGGATAACCTTCAGAGTATTTATTAGTCAGTACTGACCCCATTGCTTCTAGAACATTAGCTGAAACGTAATTTTCGCTGGGGATGAGCTCCAAACCTTCGCTTTGACGTTTTTTTTCATTGTTAATCAAATCAAATATTGGATCTTTCATATTTTCTCCTTATTTTTTAATATATTTGGCGAAGGTGTAGGTTAGACCATTTTCTGACCCTTTCTTGATTATGGTTTTGTTGTAGTTGGATTTATCAAACTCTGGGAAAAAGGTGTCGGCATCTGGAACGGTAGCGTCGATTTCGGTAAGGTAGAGATTTTTGGCGTGATCTAGGAAAGCGGTATAAACCATGCCGCCGCCGATGATGAAGATTTCTTCGTCGGTGTCTTTGTTTTGGTCGATAAAATTGTCAAGATTTGTTATAGTATGGTCGGCTTCTTTTACTTCTTCGTAGGAAACTACGAAGTTTTCGCGGTCTGGGAGTTTCTTGGGTAGGCTTTTCCAAGTTCTATAACCCATGACAACTTTGTGCCCAGTGGTAGTATCTTTAAAAAATTTCATGTCCTCTTTGATATTAAAAACTAGGCCGCCGTTTTTGCCAAGTTCATTGTTTTTGCCAATTGCTGCAATAATACTAAACATTTTACTCCGTAACTGGCATCTTAATAGTGCCGAGATTTTCATAGTTTTCGAGGCGGATGTCTTTTAAGTCTTTAGAATTGTCAAACTTGTAAAAATCGGTAATGTCGGGATTGATCCAGAGTTTTGGTGTAGGCGGCAAAGTGCCGTCCTTAATAGCTTTGTCATAACGGGCGATTTGTTCGCGGATGCCGTTAACTTGGTTTTCATAGATATGCGCGTCGTTGGTGATAAAAGTAAACTGGCCAGGTTTGGCGCCGATACTCTGAGCTATAAGGTAGCAAAGCACGGCGTATTGAGCAATATTGAATGGCAAGCCAAGTGGTACGTCGGTAGAACGCGAGGTGACGAGAAGGTTGAGCTTGCCGTCGATTAGGTTCCACTGTGAGTTCCATACACAGGACGGCAAGGCGGCAGTGGGCAGCCACTCGTTTTGCCAAAGGCTCATAATCATGCGGCGATTGCCGGGATTTTTCTTGAGAGTTTCGATGAGATTGCCGATGAGGTTGTATTTTTTGACGATCCAGCCGTAAGCGGTGCCGATAGTATGGGCAAAATCTTCCTTGGGCTCGGATGGGTGGGTGGTGGCATAGATTTCATTAATATTGCGGCCTTGATAGGTACCGTCTTTGGCGATTTCCCATTCGTTCCAGATTTTGATGTTGCGATCTTGTAACCAACGTACATCATTGGAGGCGACTTGATAGATCCAGAGCATTTCGAGCGTGGCGCTCTTAAAGCCCACTTTTTTAGAAACTAAGATTGGAAACTCTTCGGATAAATCAAACTGGAGGATTTGATGCGGCAAGCGGATGGTGCGAGCCTCGGATGAAGCTTGAGCGGTGTGGTCTGGAATAGCGGTGCTAGCGGCAGTGTTTCGGTCGTCATTTTTTTTGTAGTTGGTGATTTTTTCGCCGTGATCTAGGATGCGCCGGCAAAGGTCGATATATTGATCGTCGAATTTGCTCATTTTACCTCCGTTTTTTATATTATAGCACGAAAAGACCCCGAGCTAGTAAAAACTCGGGGTTAGATAGAGTGGAGGTGATTAACTGCCGTTTTCGTAATCTTCTTCGCGCCATTCGTACCACTTACCATTAGTAATAATAGTAGACATGATAAGTATGGCAGTGACGAGGCCTGTGGTGTCGTATTCGTAGAGTTTACGAATCTTAAAATAATCGATGGCCCACATCTCGCTGGCTTTATAGAACGTGTCGGCTCGGCCGGGAACTTTTTGCTTACAGATCTTCATTTCGGCAAGCTCTTTGTCTGATAGGCCGGGTTTGCAAGAGTCTAATACTGGTGGTAGATCTATAGAGTCATAGTACAGCACCATCAGCGTAGCTGCAATTTTGTCGGCGACGTAGAGTAATTTACCTGTGAAGCCACATTTTTTCTGCATATTGTTCTGTAAGTTTTTGATGCGTTTTTCGAAGTCTGACTCACGAGAAGGAGACTGCTCAGCAAACAAACGAAGATATCTACGCTCATCATTGAGCTTAGCTTGTTCGTCGCGGGCACCGTTATCGGGTATGTCACCGGTGGTATTTTCAGCTAAATCGTGTCTGCGGATGACTTCCATGATTTCGCGGTAGTTAAATCCGTCTTCGGTTTTTTCGAAATCTGGGCCGTATTCATAAGACAACACACGATCCACAATTGCTGAGACTAGATTGGTGTGTGCGCTGACAGATTCGTAAGCGATTTTGTCTTTGGTCAAGCCATGATGAGTAGCACAAGCTCTCAAAACTGTGGCTGATTGTGCAACGCAGCGAATCTGTTCAGTGATGCCGAGAATCTCTTCAGCTGAAGCGAGACAAGGATTAAAACGTTTAGAAAGTCTGCTTTCTCTGTCAAGAACATGGTAAAATTTCTCGTAAATAAATGTTTTTTCGATAAATAACACCTCCAAAATATAAAAGTACTCCACCCTATTTTGGTTAATTATAACTTACCCCTGTAAAGTTGTCTAGATATTGACATTTTTGCTAAAGTGTGCTATAATAAGGAAGAGTTAAGTCATATTGGGAGTTTTAGATGGCGAAACGCCTTTTTTTGTTGTTGTTTTCTAGTTTTATAGGGATATTTGGTAGCCCAGAGTTTTTGACTGCTTCAGATAGTTTTGTGGCGTCGACACCAGAGTTTAACGCTGTAGAAACAATAGTAGAACCAGAACCAGAGCCAGCTCAAGAGGTAGCGCCTGTTGTGATAAATTATACAGCACCGGCGGCGGGATATCAGCCGGCAGCGCCGCAGACAAAAAACTACACAGTGACGATATTTACCGACAAGATGATAGCGGAAAATTTGAGCTACAATGATATCTATAAGTTTAGAAAATTGGTTTATGGGCATAATTCGGGTAATTTACTAGGAAATCTTGGTAGTTTGGCAGTAGGCGAAGTGTTTACTATTGCTGAAGGGGGCGTGGCAAAAAGCTACCGAGTGGCTGATAAGGTGACTTATCGTAAAACTGCGGATGGTAACCTAGAAAACGATAGTAGCTTGATGCGAAAAATTGCTTATAGTGCCATGGGTCACAGTGTGGCTTTGATGACTTGTGCGGGGCAGCCGCTAGGTGGTGGTGACGCGACGCACCGCTTGGTAGTGTATGCTGATGCGATATAATTTTACCTTCCTTATGAATGTGGTAAAATAAAAATATGAACAGTCGAAGATGGTGGGGTGTGTTGTGGGGTAGTTTTTTGGTGGCTGTGATTTTGGTGGTAGTGATTGTTTTGACAATAGATGGTAGAACGCAGACGGAGGAAGTAGCTTTTATATACGACGGCATACCGAGAATGGATATTACTCTAGCGGATATTACACTAGAAGAAATAGACAACAATGAAAAAGTAGTAAAATATGATGGTAATACCGTGGATCTGACGAGCCAGAGTGGTGTTTTTCAGTTTGATAACGTTCAGATTAGTGGGCACGGTAATTCTACCTGGATTCAAACCAAAAAACCGTATGATTTGAAGTTTGAGAAAAAAGTGAATTTGCTAGGACTTGGTAAGGCCAAGAAATGGGTGCTACTGGCAAATGCTTTAGACGATACGCAGCTTCGCAATGATATCGCTTACTATGTGGGGCGGATGCTTGGTGGAGATTGGGCGCAAAATGGTGAGTTTGTGGAGCTATATATAGATGGAGATTATCGGGGGTTGTATTATTTGGTGCAAAAAGTGGAGATCGGCAAGGATTTGGTGAACTTGAAGGATCCGTTAGGGGTACTGGTAGAGCTGGATAATTTACATACGGGAGGGATTTGCTATAAGGCATATGACGAAAATTGTCTGGTAGTAAAAGATTTGGTGGACGAGGAAAACCTGGCGCCAGCGATGCGAGATTTTTTGGATAGCTTTAATGCGCTAGAAATAGCGGCGGAGGCAGGAGATTATGAGACGGTGGAGAAGCTGATTGACGTGGAATCTTTTGCGAAATACTATCTCGTGAGCGAGTTTACTTCGAACCCGGATGCATATAATACGAGCTGGCATCTATATAAGGATGGCGTGATGGATAAGATCCATGCTGGGGTGTATTGGGACTATGATTTGGCACTGTCTAATGCACGGTGGGGTGGGAGTGAGTTTTTCTTGCCAGAGGATGTGCGGACACGTGAGAAGTTCGCTTTTGGGTGGAAAGATTATGATAAAGATGGCTTTGAGGTAGAATTAGAGGTGGACAAGTCGACGTCTAGATTGATATATTATTTGATGCGGATGCCGGAGTTTAGAAAAGTTGTAGACGATATTTTTGCAGAGAAAATGTGCGGGCGAGGCGAGGAGCTACTTGGCTGGATAGAGCAGCGGGTGGCGATGATAGACGAGGCACGGCAGCGAGATTTATCAAGATGGGATAAGAGTGACGTAAACCAGGAATCGGAAAAGCTAATAAACTGGGTGATGCGGCGTTTTCGGCATTTTGAAAATGAATATGGTAATAATTGTGTAAATTATGATATAAATGTAATATAGATTTAAAAATTAAAAGGGAGGCAAAATGTGTACAGGGGTGAGATTTACTAGTAGTGATGGCGGGATGTATTTTGGGCGGAACTTGGACTGGTCGGTGCCATATGGGCAAAAAGTAGTGGTAACGCCACGTGGATACAAGTATAACTCGGCATTCCTCGGTGAAATGAGTATGAGCCAAGGTGCGGTGATCGGTATGGCGATTGTCGAAGAAAACGTACCGTTATATTTTGACTGTGCTAATGAAAATGGCTTGGCGATTGCGGGGTTAAACTTTCCGGGCTATGCCAAATATGCTGATACTGCGGTAGATGGTAAGACTAATGTCGCGGCGTATGAGTTTCCATTCTGGGTGGTGGCGAACTTTGCGACGGTAGACGACGTAGAGAAGGTCCTAAAAGACGTGGCGATTGTGGCAAAGCCGATTAACGACAAATATCCGGTATCGATGCTACATTGGATCATTGGTGATGCGAAGCGCTCGATTGTAGTAGAATATACCGACAAAGGTATGGAGATTTTTCATAACGATGTAGATATTTTGACGAATCAGCCGGGCTATGCGTGGCATCAAGAAAACTTGCGCAACTATATGAATCTATTCTCACAAATGCCAAAAGAGGTGCGCTGGGGTAAGGCCAAGATGACAGCCTTTGGCAGTGGCTCTTTGATGCGGGGTATACCAGGCGATTATTATTCGCCGTCACGATTTGTGCGGGTGGCGTATCTTAATACGCACTATCCGGCCAAGAATACCGAAGAAGAGAATGTGTCGAGGCTGTTTCATACACTTACTGGTGTAGCGATGATTGATGGTGCGGCGGCAATGGCAGATGGCGCGTATGAGAAGACCATTTACACCGGTGGGTATTCGGCAGCGACCAAGACGTATTATTATAATACATACGAAGATCCGGCGATCCAGAAGGTGGCGATGGGGGACTATAATCTAGATAGTACTGAGCTGGTACAGGTATAATAAATAACAACTCTAATAGAAATACCCAGCTAGGATGCTGGGTATTTTGGTTAGTAATATCTGGGGTCATGGTTGTAGTAGTCATGCCTGTCATATCTTGGTGTTTCTGGAATAGCAAATATTGAGCACAATATTGCAATGAGGCATTCGAGCCAGAAGTCTTTAATAAAAAAGCCTGACATATATGCACTTAGTATGTGTAGAGCAATCATTTTGGAAAAAGCCATCATGAAGAACCCTGCAATGATCCAGCTGCAGCCGCAACCGTGAATAAAGATGCCATTAAGCATCATGACGATTGAAAATAGGCCAATGGCTACCGTGAGAAACCAAAGCAAAAATGTTACTGAGGCTAAGGTTTTGAAGTTACGCACGAATACTAGGTTGGGAAAGACTACAGATGCTCCCCATATGATAAGCCCAGATATTAATAAGTTTACGATCCATCTTAATATATTTCTCAATATAGATCAACCCCCTCCTTGATGGATATCTTTTATTATAGCACAAGTTGTTTAAAATGTCAATATATGATAAGATATAGATGTGTGGGGCGTTAGCTCATTTGGTAGAGCGCTTCCATGGCATGGAAGAGGTGAGGAGTTCGAGCCTCCTACGCTCCACCATTATTAATTTAATGGTGGATTTTTATATGAAAACAATTCTGACTGGTATTCGTTCTAATAGTGTATTAACCTTGGGGAACTATTTGGGGGCGCTTTTGCCGATGGTGCGGCTAGCAAACAAACATTCAAAAGATTCGCAGATTAATATTTTTGTGCCAGACCTACATTCGATTATTTCTGATGTGGATGGGGATCTTCGCGAGAATATTATAAGGACGATTAAATATTATCTAGCGGCAGGGTTAGAGATTAATGAAAATGTCCATATTTATCGCCAGAGCTACGTGCCGGCGCATTCGGAACTTTGCTGGATATTAAATTGCGTTGCGACAATGGGTGAAACTTCGCGCATGACGCAATACAAAGAAAAATCAAAGGGACAAGAAAGCTGTAATGTGGGGATATTTGACTATCCGATTTTGATGGCGGCGGATATTTTACTTTATAGTGCGACTTATGTGCCGATTGGCGAGGACCAATTTCAACATATTGAGCTGACGCGCAATATTGCAATGCGGTTTAACCACAAGTTTGGTGAGATTTTTACAGTGCCAGCTAAGACGGCGGATCAGGTGAAGTTTATGGAGGTGAGTGATGGGATCCGAATCCGTGATCTATTAAACCCAGAGAAAAAGATGAGTAAATCCACCAAGGCAGAGAATTCCAAGATTATGTTAGATGACGACCCGGCCAAGGCGGCGAAGAAGATCATGTCGGCCACAACAGATTCACTAGGCAAGGTGAAGTTTGATATGTTTAATCAACCGGGTGTATCTAACTTACTGCAAATCGAAGCACTGGTGAATGATGTGCCGCTTCAAGATGTAGTGTCGGCGTGGGCTGGGACTACACGTTATGGGGATCTAAAATCAAAGGTAGCCGAGAGTGTATCTAAGATGTTGGTAGATTTTCAGGCGAAAATGACAGAGATTTCGGATAAACAGGTGTGTGAATTATTGGAAAAAGGTGAAAAATACGCCAATGGGGTGGCAAATGCTAAGTTACTCGAAGTACAAAGAGCTTTTCATCTGAGGTAGATTGACTTTTTACCATAAGTGTGATATAATATAGAGATATGATAGTAACTGGGAAGAAGTTTAGCAAACCAGAGATGTCGCGAGTAATTAACGGTGACAAAACTTTGGCTGAGGAGCCAGAAAAGCCCGAAAAAGTGCGACTAGACATTTTGATGGGTGAGATTTTTAAGAGCTATAATCGCTCGTCGCTGCAAAAGTTTATCGAGTTTGGGTTTGTGACTGTGGACGGTGAAATGGCCAAAAAGCCAAATCAAAAGTTTGAACGGGGGGTAAAAATAGACCTTAAGATCCCAGATACGATGAAAAATGCTGACCTTGTGCCAGAGGTGATTTACGAAGATGGTAATGTGGTAGTACTAAATAAGCCGGCTGGGCTGCTGTCTATGGCGAAAGGGCAATATTGTCCGGAAAATACCCTTGAACGGTATGGCCTACTCGTACATAGGTTAGACCGCGATACGAGTGGCGTGGTGATTATGGCTAAAAGCCCCGAAGTACAGATGTTTTTAAAAAAACAATTCCAAGACCGCAAGACCCATAAAACTTACTATGCGATAGTGTCGGGGCGGCCAAAGCTAGATGAGGCAAAAATCGACCTGCCGCTGGCGCGAGATTTGAAGCGTCCGACGACTTTTCGGGTAGACCCGAATGGTAAAGCATCGGAAACTTATTATAAAGTGCTTAAATCTGATGGGAAGCATTCTCTCTTGGAGCTTCGCCCAACTACGGGGCGGACGCACCAGCTGAGGGTCCATATGAAATATTTAGGGCATCCGATACTGGGCGATCCGGTGTATGGTGAGGAAGAGGCAGATAGATTGTATCTACACGCGAACAAGTTAGAAGTGACTTTGCCGGGCGGCAAGCGAACGGTATTTGAGGCGAAATTGCCTGAGGATTTTGAAAATGTTCTTTGAGTCGGTAGACGAGATAGAACAGATTGCGAGAAAAACTGGTACGGCGATATTTGTGGCGCCAAAAGATGTGGATGTAGAGATAAAAAACGCGCTGATTTTAGAGCCTGACAATAAAAGCGTGATTACAATTGAGCAGGTGCGGGATATGATTGGCCGGATTAGTACTAGGCAGGTGAAAGATTTGTTTGTGGTGGTGCGACCAGCAGATATGTTGGGCGATGCGGCGGCGAATGCGTTTTTGAAAAATCTGGAAGAGCCGGGCGACAAGGTGCATTTCGTGCTGATTACTGATAGTCCGTCTAGGATACTACCGACAATACTGAGTCGGGCGGCGATTTATTTTTTGCGTGGCGGAGATGTTGTCAGTGGCGAGATTAAGGCAAGTGAAAAGGACAAGGCGCTGGCGAAGAGGTTACTGGTGGCAAAACCAGCAGAATTAGTGGATATTGCTGAAGAAATTGCCAAGAAGAAAGATGGCGTGCGAGCCTACGCGCTGGAGATTTTGGGGCTAGCGATTGAGATACTGTATAAATCATATTTTTTAACCAAGAAGGAAGTGTTTGTGAGGAAACTGCCGAAGTTTTTGGCGGCGTATGAGGGAGTGGCGCGAAACGGGCACGTAAAATTGCAAATTGTATCTAACTTGTGTTAAAATTGTAGTATGATTGCGGTATTTGCAATATTAATTTTTGTCGTTTATTTGGTGTTTTTCTTCCCCTTGGTGTCAAAAGAGAAAAAGGTAGAAGAAAAATCGCCAAAATATACTGCACAGATGAAGAAATTGTGGCAGATTGCGCAGACTGCGATGAAAGAGCGCAAACCTTTTCGGGCGGAAAAGGCATTGCTCACGATTTTGAAGTTTGACGAGAAAAATGCAGCAGCATATAACCGGCTTGGTATTCTGTATGCTAAAGGTCAAAAATATGACGAGGCGGTGGAATGTTTTGAGATTGCGCAATCTCTAGATAATAACCCAGCTTCGATCCACAACGTGGGCTTAATTTATCTAGAAACTGGGGCATATGAAAAGGCCGCGATGGCGTTTGAGCAGGCGATTGCTCTAGAGGGTGATGTGCCGGCGCGCTATATTGCGCTAGCTAAGGCAGAAGAAAAGATGGGTCGCACTAAAAAGGCGGTGGAAGCACTCGAGAATGCTTACGAATTAGATCCAAAGGTGACGACACTAAGGCAGATTTTGGCAATTTATGAAGCGGCGGAAGACACCGAAGCTGCGACTGCTACGACGGCGCGGATCGAAGCGCAGATCATCAAAGATAACGAAGCAAAAATCAAGCGAGCAGCAGCCAAGAAGCGTAAAATGGTGCCTGCTAGTAGGACGCGAGTTGTAGCTAAAAGACCGGTAGTAAAGCCTAAAACAAAGGCTGCCCCAAAGATTATTAAACAACATGTAGGTAGAAAACGGATTTAGCAGATTTAGTTGATTTTTTGGGCGATTTTGCTATAATTGTGGTAGCTGCTGGAATCGCGTAGTGGCAATCGCAGGAGACTGTAAATCTCCCCTCTTCGGAGTTCGTAGGTTCGAGTCCTACTTCCAGCACCACGCATCTAGCGATGCGCTGGAAAATAGAACATTGGGCTTCGCCAACGAGTCTTACTTCCAGCACCACATTGACAGATACGCTTGCCGCGATAGCTCAGTTGGTAGTAGCGCATCCATGGTAAGGATGAGGTCACGAGTTCAAGTCTCGTTCGCGGCTCCATAATTGTAATCTCGCAAGAGATTATTTTTTGTGGCAATGATCGTGGTCTGGATCGGATTCGAGATGATGGTGATGGTGTTTGGATAAATGCGGAAAGATAAACTCTAACCCAACTTTGATAATAATTATCGCAATAATTGCACTAAGATAAGCCTCTAAATCTATGTGCCAAATGAGATAAATAATTGCCGAGGTAAGTACTGCGATGCTAATTAGCGTATCGTTCATAGTTTCAGCGCCGCTAGCGATTAAAACATTAGATTTGATTTTTTTACCGGTATTTTTAAGATATGCAGCGAGTAGATATTTTACCGCGATACTCGCAATTAACACGATAATTACGGCAGGGGAATAATCTACCTGTTCTGGCTCAATAATGGCTTCAAAAGATTCGATCATAATATGGACGCCTATTACTATTATGATAATGGCGATAATAATGGTGGTGGTGCGCTCAATCTGGGTGCGTTTTTGGTTAAACTTTTTGTGACTAGCGAGTTTTTCACTGACGATAACTAGAATACCAGAAATAGTGTCGGTCAGACTATGAATAGCGTCAGAAAAAATAGCGATAGAGTTTGAAACCATACCAACCAAGATATTAAATATCGCAAGCAAAAAATTAGTCAAAATAAAGAGATAACCAGAGTTTACGATAATTTTACTACGTTTTTTGTCCATAGTGTTATTTTAACATATTGTTTGTTATAATAATAATGGTAACAGAAAGGAGTGTAAATGTTTAATTTAAAAGGTAGAGTTGCGGTAGTGTCGGGTGCATCATCTGGACTGGGGCAACAGATGGCACTAGCTTTGGCGCGACAAGGTGCGGACTTGGTAATCTTAGCGCGGCGCATGGAACGGCTCGAAAAGTTTAAGCCAAAGCTGGTCGAAGCTGGGGCGGGTAAAGTATTAGCGCTTAAGTGTGACGTGACCTCGACGGACGATATCGACACGGCAGCTAAAGCGGCCGAAAAAGAGTTTGGCAAGGTAGATATTTTGCTAAACTGCGCTGGGTCTTCCAAAGATAAAGGCGTTGTGGAGATGACCGACGAAGAGTGGGATTTTACCATTGCGACAGATGAAACTAGCGTATTTAAGATGACGCGGGCTTTTGCGAAGATTATGAAAAAGAATAAATACGGACGCATTATCAACATTGCTTCGATGTATGGATTGGTGGGAAATACTGAGATTCCGACGATTGCCTATCATACTTCAAAGGGTGCAGTGGTAAACTTCACTCGTGCGGTGGCGGCAGAGCTGGCAACGGATGGTATTACTTGTAATGCGATTTGCCCAGGCTATTTTTACACCGAACTTACGACTGCGGTGCTGGATACCGATAGATTCCAAAACTTTGCCAAAACTATGGTGCCGATGAAGCGTTATGGTAAGCCGGGCGAGCTGGATGCGGCAGTGGTGTTCTTGGCTTCGGAGGAAGCGTCTTATGTGACTGGCGTGATTATGCCGGTAGATGGTGGCTACACTTGTATTTAATAATAAGAAAGGAAAGATATGAAAACAAAATACGATGGCACCAAGACTAAAGAAAACTTGGAAGCGGCGTTTGCGGGCGAGAGTCAGGCGCGCAATAAATACGATTTTTTTGCTTCAAAGGCTAAAAAAGACGGTTTTGAGCAGATTGCGGCGATTTTTGCTGAGACGGCGCTCAATGAAAAAGAACACGCAAAGATGTGGTATAAAGAACTCCATGGTGGTGCGGTAGAAGATACAGATATTAATCTCGAAGCGGCAGCGGCAGGCGAAAATTATGAGTGGACAGATATGTATGCTGGGTTTGCTGAGACAGCGCGCGAAGAAGGGTTTCCGGAACTTGCTGAAAAGTTTGAAGAAGTCGCAAAGATTGAAAAATCACACGAAGAGCGCTATTTGAAACTGCTAGAAAATGTCAAGGAAAAGAAAGTTTTCTCGAAAGATGGTGATGTGATTTGGGTGTGTCGCAATTGTGGACATATTGTGATTGGTAAGGATGCGCCTGAGGTTTGTCCGGTATGCAATCATCCGCAGGCTTACTTTGAAATCAAGCCAGAAAATTATTAAGCTTGTGCTATAATGAGGTTAGATAAATAAAGGAGTATTTATGTTTACAGGGTCTTTATCAACTGGTGAGGCTGCCCTGGCGGGTGGTATAATCGGAGGAATGCTTGGCTTTGCCTTGGTGGTGGGGCTAGTTCTCTATGTTTTAATGGCAATTGCCGGTTGGAAAATGTTTGAAAAGGCTGGCGAAAAGGGCTGGAAGGCGCTAATTCCTATTTACAATACTTATATTTTTTACAGGATTGTCAAGATGACGAACTGGTTTTGGGCTATGCTGGTAATTGGTCTCGTGGTCAGTTTAATCACTAGTGCGCTTGGGCAGGGCACTCAACTACAAACTATTGATCCATCGACTAGCGCTGGGGTAGTTTCGCTGATTTTGATGTTAGTAATGTGCGCGCTAGGTCTTTATGTGAGTATTTTATACGCAGTACGTACTGCTCGAGCATTTGGTCATGGCGTAGGTTTTGCGATAGGGCTATTCTTCCTCTCCGGGATTTTTATGTTAATCCTTGGGTTTGGCAAGGCTAAATATGATAAGAAGCTCGTAAAAAGCTGGGAATAAAACAAAAAGACAAAAAATGGAGCCGTGAGTGCGGGGGCACTCTCGCTCCACTCGAAAAACAAAATGAGAGCGCAAGCGCTCTCTATTTTTTTCTCGTGGAGCCGTGAGTCGGGCTTGAACCGACGACCTGCCGCTTACAAGGCGGCTGCTCTACCAGCTGAGCTATCACGGCACTAGGTTAATTATAGCATGATTTTTCAGATTATGCTATAATTTTATTATGGATATGTTTTTAGGTGTGATAGGTGTAGCTATTATTGTTTTGCTTTTGGTACTGATTTTTAGGAAACCGGCCGGAAGCGAAAAACTAGCCGACTTTAAAGCCATGGAGGAGCGTCTAATACGGGTAGAAGGCGAAGTTGGCAAGATAAACCCTGCAATAGATCGTAATTTTCGAGAAAATCGTAAAGAGATTGCGGATAATTTAGAAAGGTTGCAGACTGGAAATGAAAAAAAGCTTGAAGAAATGCGTGAAACGGTGGATGAAAAATTAAAAGCCAGTGTAGAAAAGCGTTTTAATGAAAGCTTTAAGTCTATCTCTACGCAGCTTACGCAGGTATATCAGGGGCTGGGTGAAATGAAAAACCTAGCTACTGGTGTAGGTGATTTGAAAAAGGTAATGGAGGGCGTAAAAACGCGTGGTATTTACGGCGAGGTGCAGCTAGGTGCGATTATCGAGGACACTTTGAATAAATCACAATATGAGGAGAACATTATTACCAAGCATGGCTCGAATGATCGGGTAGAGTTTGCGGTAAAAATGCCGGGCAAAGAAGAGAATGTGTATTTGCCGATAGATTCAAAGTTTCCGGTGGAGAATTATTCACGGTTGATCGCAGCATACGATAATGGCAATAAGGCCGATGTAACGACCTATCAAAAAGCTTTGAAAGCCGACGTAAAAGAACAAGCAAAAAAGATTTATACCAAATATATTGATCCGCCGAAGACGACGGATTTTGGGATTATGTTTGTGCCGACGGAGTCTTTGTATGCGGAGATTATTCGGATACCCGGATTGTCAGACGAAATACGACAAAAATATAATATTACGATTGCCTCACCGTCTACTTTACCAGTTATGCTGTCTGGGCTTTTGATGGGTTTCCGTACAGTGGCAATTGAAAAACGTTCGGCCGAGGTGTGGCAGGTGCTTGGTGCAGTAAAGGCACAGTTTGGCAAGTTCGGCGATTTGCTTGAAGGAGTTCAGAAAAAATTGCAAGAGTCGGCAAACAAGATTGAATCAGCTAAGACTACATCGCGCCAGATCGAGCGTAAGCTCAAGAATGTAGAGGAGCTACCTGAGAACGAGTCAGTAAAATTGATTGGTGAAGTTTAGTCCGATTAAAATGTGCGGATTTTGTCGAAGGGGAAAAGGCGGAGAACTACTGGGCCGATAATGCGGCAATATGGGATAGTGCCAAGTCCATTACGTGAGTCCCAGGAATTGGACCCTTCACGGTTGTCACCAGAGACGAAGAGCTCGCCTTCAGGAACAACGATATCGATTTCGCCGGAGGTATGCTCTTTAGGACCGTCGGTGTTGGAGGTGCGCCATTCAGTGTCGTAGATAAAACCGTCGGGGTGATCTTCGTTGTATATGGTCATGGTGCCGTCTTTTACTACTACGCGTTCCCCTGGAAAGGCGATTACGCGTTTGATGATGTATTGGTCGCTCACGTTGGACGGCAAGCTACAAGTCATAGGGTTTGATACACCTTGAGCTTTGTATTCGGCAACTTTGGCTTCGTCTTCGTTTAGAAATACGATAATCTGGCCGCGCTCAGGTACATATTCTTGCCCGGTAAAATGCGACCACGAAACTGCAGCGCGATTGACTATTACGCGATCGTCCTCGTGAAGGGTGTTCTCCATACTACTGCCGACTACATTATATGAACGGTAAATGTAGGTATTAAGAAACATGGTACCAAGCACGATGGCGCCGATAAAAGTTGCTAGACTCAGGATGTCTTTCATTAAGGGATGTTTTTGGAAAAATGTGGGTTCCATAGCTGTCATTATACCATTTTTAAGCTTAATTTAAAATAAGTGTTATAATATAAAAGTATGGCAGATTATGTATTAGCTCGAAAATCACGTAATATCGCTAGCAGCATGGTTCACGTATTCTTGAATATTTTGCTTGGGATCGGATCAGTGCTGGTGACCGTATTATCTGGTAGTCCAGCATTAGGTATAATACTAGTGCTGATGTCTAAGTGGCGGGTATTTGCGGTGCGGGGGCGGTATCTCTGGTTAAACATCAAGTCTAATTTGGTAGATATGATTGTGGGAGTTAGTGTGGTACTACTGACCTATTATGCGGGGCCATCACTTTTGCCAGTAGACTTTATATTAGCGGGGTTTTACTGTGTGTGGCTGATATTTATCAAGCCACTCTCGTCAGAAAAAGCAGCATTAGTGCAGTCTCTGGTAGCAGTGTTTTTAGGTATTTCGGCGGCAGCGATTATGGCGGCAAATTTGAATACCATAGTGATAGTATTGTTGGCATTTCTAGTTGGTTATGCAGTGAGTCGACACGTGCTGGTACAAAGTAGCGATAAAGATTTTACTTTGACCACGCTAGTGTGTGGGTTGGTATTTGCTGAAGTGGCCTGGTTATGCCAGACTTGGTCGATTGTCTATACTTTTGGGGAGACTGGCATTCGGATCCCACAGATTGCGATAATATTGACGATTTTTGCGTTTGTTTATAATTATGCGCGGCAGGCAATGATTAAGTATCAGGATGATTTTAGATTCAAACATATTTTGGGGCCAGTGGTTTTTGGGGCGGTACTAATTGGCATTATCGTGATATGGTTTAGTAACCCAATATTTAATATCTAGGAGGTAAAATGGAAGAAGATAAAAAGGGCATAATTTCTGAAGCGGAGGTGGTGAAGGAAGCGCCTAGCGAAGCTCCGAAAAAATCTAATAATGTAGCAGTAGTGCTGGCGAGCGTAGGGGTGATATTGGGGGCGTGTGGAGTGGGGTTTGGTATTGCGGCTTATCAAAAAGCTTCTACGCCACTAACATTCCTAAGTAGCGGCACAGATGGTAACGCGGCGAACTTTGTTGAAGGTTCGGTTGCTGAGATTGCCGAGAAAGTGTCAAAAAGCGTGGTATCTATTGTGACTTCCACTAAGACTACGAACTTCTTTGGTGAAGATTATGAGTCGGCAGCAGCTGGGACCGGAATTATTGTAACAAACGATGGCTATATTTTGACTAACAAGCACGTAATTAATGATGCAAATGAAATAACTGTAGTATTAGACGACGGTACGATTTATGAAGATGTAGATGTGGTGGCGACTGATCCGCTTAATGACGTAGCGTTTCTAAAGATAAAAGACGTATCAGGACTTACGGCAGCGACACTAGGTGATTCCAAGACTTTAAGTGTTGGCCAACAGGTAATGGCGATTGGTAATGCGCTTGGCCAGTATCAGAATACTGTAACAGTGGGTGTAGTGTCTGGGCTGGGGCGCTCAGTAACGGCTTCAGACGGTAGTGGCTACAATGCTGAGACTTTAACCGATATGATCCAGACCGACGCTGCAATTAACTCTGGTAATTCTGGTGGTCCTTTGGTAAACGCGGCAGGTGAAGTGATTGGTATTAATACAGCGACTTCTACTACGGCTGAGAATATGGGATTTGCGATACCAATTTCGAGTGTAAAGGGCATGCTGGCACAGCTTGTTGAATTAGGTAGGGCTGAGCGGACATATCTAGGGGTATATAGTGCGGAGATTACGCCAGAAGTAGCGAAGGCTTATAATTTGCCGGTAAACTCGGGCGCGTATATTTATAATTCGTCGACTTATTCTTCGGTGATCAAAGATAGCCCAGCGGCAAAGGCGGGGATTAAAGATAAAGATATCATTACGGCCGTAAATGGCATAGAGGTAGGTAAGGCTGGGACTTTGGCAGATTTGATTGCTGAATACAAGCCAGGCGACACTGTTCAGCTGACCGTGATTCGCGAGGGCAATGAGATTGCGGTAAACGTCACACTTGAGGGGTATAAAAAGTAAGAATGAAGCCACGGGTCTCTAGGTGTTGGAGACCTTTTTTAGTGGCGTAGTTTATAATTTTTTGATGTTGGCAGGGGTCGGCCTCGAGAATGAGATGAGGAATCTGGCATGTGGTAGATTGGTCAATTAGTTTCTTGATAAGCTCTAGGCCATGGTCTTCGGCATAGAGGGCTATATCTGGCTCGCAAGAGAGAGCGTCTTTATCGAGCCAACTCCAGTTTTTATCTACATAAGGGAGATTAGCGACTATTACATTAGGGGTAAACTTGACATTATCTAAAAGGTGTGATATAATGAAATGTATGAAGACGCCATGATTATGGGCGTTTTTTCTTGCGATATTGAGGGCTTCTTCTGATATATCAGAGGCATAGACACTTGCCTCGGGCAACTCTTTTTTGATAGTAATAGCAATACAACCCGAACCAGTACCGACATCTAGAATAGTTGGGTTTTTAGGCAACTGATTCTGACTAGGTTTAACGCCAGGTAGGTATGGCTTGCCGGCGAGATTTAAAACAGCGTCGATAATTTGCTCGGTCTCAGGGCGGGGAATTAAGACATCGGGCGTGACAATATAGTCGCGACCATAAAAATCTTGGTATCCAGACTTATAGGCTGTTGGTAAGGGCGCGTTCATTTTTGATTAGTTCCATGACGATGTCGTCGATATCACCATCCATAACGGCTGGGATATTACTGCGCGAATAATGGATGCGATGATCAGTGACGCGGTCTTGAGGAAAATTGTAAGTACGGATTTTTTCGCTGCGATCGCCGGTACCGATGAGGGATTTACGAGCCTCAGAGGCATTTTTTAGTTCTTCTTCTTTCTTCTTTTCGAGTAGGCGCGAGCGAAGGATATTCATGGCTTTAATGCGGTTTTGTTGCTGAGAGCGCTCGTCTTGCATAGCTACAACGATGCCGGTAGGAAGATGAGTGATACGTACAGCGGAATCGGTGGTGTTGACGCCTTGCCCACCGTGACCGCCAGACCGGTAGATATCGATACGGAGGTCTTCGGGTTTGATTTCGAGGTCTTGTTCTGAGGCTTCTGGAAGGACGGCAACAGTAGCGGTAGAAGTATGGATACGACCCTGAGACTCGGTGACTGGCACGCGTTGGACACGATGAACGCCACCCTCGAACTTGAGCTGACCGTAAGCATTGTCACCAGAAACTTTAAAAATGACTTCTTTCATGCCGCCAGCTTCGTTGGCGTTTTGGCTAATTAGTTCGGATTTAAGGCTGTGGTTTTCGGCGTATTTTAGATACATGCGGTAAAGTTCGCCAGCAAAGAGCGAGGCTTCATCGCCACCGGCACCGGCGCGAATTTCAATAATGGCTGGTTTGTCATCCTCTGGGTCGCGTGGAATGAGGAGTTCTTCGAGTTTGGCTTTGTTGGTTGTGATTTCAGCTTTGAGGGTCTTGATGTCTTCTCTTGCGATCTCGCCAAGCTCGGGGTCATTTGCCAACTCTTCGGCTTCTTTGAGGTTGGACTCGTTTTGAGAAATCTTGGTATTAACTTCTAAGATCTCGCGCAAAAGATTAGCGCGCTTGCTTTTCGCAGGGAAGCTAGCGTCATTATAGGCGTCTGGGCGAGCCAGAAAAGTTTCGATATCCTGTAATTCGGTTTCAATTTTTGATAAATCCATGATATAATTGTAGCATAATTTTGGGGATTTAGCTCAGCTGGCTAGAGCGTACGATTCACATTCGTAAGGTCACAGGTTCAAGCCCTGTAATCCCCACCATTCCGAATATAAGGCACTTTTTCGGTCGTTTTCCCCCTGTAAATCGCGGTTAAATCCCTTGTCGATTTCTGGGGCAATTTTTTTAGCATTTTTTGCTAATTTTTCGAGCCATGGATACGGCTTGACCTCTATAAATTTCTTGGTTAAATCCCTTCCATTTTTATATGTACCGACTTTGCGTTCTACTAGCTTTGCTTCGGGTCCAATGGCTTGTAATATCGCCCTGCGTTCGCCCGCTGTTTCTGCCGCTTCCATTTTCTCTTTAGGGCTTCTAAGGGTTTCTAATGTCTTGCCTATTACTTCGTACCAGTTCTTATTGCGTTCCTGTGCGTCTTTACTTACTTCTTTAATTCTTTCTATACGTTCTCGTAGTTGGCGGTCTTTCGTTTCAAATAAGTCGTCGTCCACCATTCCTCTAAGGCTCATATCTAGCAGTCTGCTTCTTTCTTTCTCGCATTCTTCTAGGCTAGTATGTTGCATTTCGGCTCTATCGTAGCGTTCCTCAATTTCTCGCGCGTGTATCTTCTTTAACATCTGCATAGACCATTCGTATAATAGTGGGTGGATTGTGTAGCTATCTAATAATTCGTAAATCTGCTTAAATGCTTCTTCTTCGGGGATACCGCCTCTTAGCGTGCACTTCCTCAATTTGCTTTTATGGGTACAGCGGTAATATAGATGTTCATTAACTGTTCCATCTTTCAGTAATTTCTTTTGCTGTTCTCCAATAATTGAGCAACCGCAACTTGAGCAGGTCATTATACCTTTTAATTCAAAGTTTTTAGCATTAACTGCTACTTTTGGTCGGAGATTGTGTTCTAAGGAGTATTTGTTCTTCATCCTTTGTATCCGCCAATATTGGTCTTCAGTAATCATTGGCTCCCAAGCTCCATCGTGAAAGATAGTTGGGTCGTCAAAATCCCTAACCTTTCCCATATAAAAAGGGTTCTCAAACATTGAGTGTAGTGATGTAAGCCCTAGAGGACGCCCGCCAATCTTCTTCCTTTTCTTCGTCAGGTAATGGCAATCATTATTAAGATAGCTAAGAACTTCTGGCACACTATAATTACCCGTCAAATACATCCTAAATGCACTCTTAATAATAGGAAATCTTTCCGGGTCAGGGATAATAATCGGTTGATTATCCTTATCTCTTGAGTTTAGATATCCTTGTGGCGCCATACAATTATGTTTGCCCTGCCTATTCTTAAACCTAACACCGCGTCTTACGTCTTTACTCAGCTTCATCGAGTATTCGGTGTTCATGTCAGCTTCGACACTAAACAAAATAGCACAATCTTCAGGGCGGTAAATTCGGTCATTGGTATGGATAACCTGAATCTTATGTTCAATAAGTAGCTGTTGGATAATGCCGTTTTCTAGAGGGTTGCGAGCAAGGCGATTAGTATGCCAACATAAGATAGCATTAGCCTTGCCGTCCTCAATCATTTTAACCATCTCGTCAAATTTCGGACGGTTATGCACCTTATGTGCGGACGCTGACTCCCTAAATGTTTTTACAACCTTATAGTTATTCTGCTTGGCGATATCTCTTACTACTTCTAGCTGTGCATCAAGTGAGGCTACCTGCCTATCAGCACTCTCAGTAGACTTCCTTGCATAAATAATAAATTTTAATGGTTGTTCTTTGATGGTTTTTCTTGCCATAGCAATATTACTCCTAATTATTAATTATTTTGTTAAATGCTAAAAAATAAACCCCCATTTTTCGTTATGAGGGTTTTTGTTTAAAAAATATAAGCAAATGTTCCGCTAAGTGCCGTTTGCCCGTTTTCCCGTTTGTTTGCGTTTGCCTACATACCTAATCGCTTCGAGTTTGCGATTATGTAGGTACATATCAATCAATGAGCTTTCGTAGGCATTTTGAGATAGGTGGCTCTTCGTCATACAAATAATCTTTTTTACTCCGCCAGATTCAATCTTCTTGAGCATTTTGCTAAATTCTGGGCGTAGACATGGTCTGTTGGCATTGGCAACATCTGCGTATTCGCCAACAACACCTAATCCATTCACATTAGCATAGCTAATTAAAAGTTTTCTCTGAGCTTTCATCGTATCTGCTTTTCTCGGCGATGTTCGTAAATAAAAGACCCAACCCATACGCTCCTTAATTGATAGCGGCTTCTTATTCTTATATCCCATATACTTTCTCCATGCTAAGTAATAAAAGACCCCCAGTTTTTTCTCGCTGAGGGTCTATAGAACTGATTATCGCTCTCGCTCCAAAATGCTCAGTAGCTTCCAGTACTCGTACTCCGTAATCATCGCTTGATGGCGACCTCTACGTAATACAGTTGGGTCATCAAAATCGGCTACTAGACCTGCGTAAACTGGCTTACATAATAGGTTAATTAACCCTTTAACGTTTTGGATTTTGCGACCGCCAACGTGCTCGTATTGCGGCGTCGTATAAACCGCGTCGAATGCTCTCTTTACGTCATAAATGGTGCACGTTTCGGATACTAATGCCTTGAGCATTGATTTAATGAAATCAAATCGCTCAGGGTCGGGAACAAGTAACGCCTCGCCATTCTTGCTCCTTGCAGAGAGATATCCTTGTGGTGTCATACCTACCCACTTACCTTGTTGTTTGTGGCTCCTCATCCATTCGCAAGCATAGTTATCGCGTTCAATGTAGTTGTTAATATCGTCATTGTAAGTATCTTGGTTATCCATAGATTTTATTCCTTGTTTAAATTATTATTTGATGATTTTGTTAAAAGAAGTCTTGCGTTATGGCGGCTCCCTGCCGTATTCTGTGCTCATACTACCTACTCCTAAAACTCCGGGATGTCCTCAGGCTTAATTTCGTCGGCAACGTCTTCAAGTTCGTCGAAGTCGTCCAACTCAATATCCTCGTCATCGGTATCACCCATCAAGACGCCCATATCCTTGTCGTTTGAATCGTCTGCTGGAGTAAGAACCTTAATTGCAGTCACCGACTTACTAACACCGCTTCCGAATTGGGTCTTATATCCGAATGCGTTTGCCATGAGCGACACTCTTGAGCCGCGTCCAATGTCGGACACGCCAAGACCATTAATGCCTTGGATTTTGGTTCTATCGGTCACCCTGAACGTGTACCTATAATACGTTTTGCCGTCTTCGCCATCTGGTGTGTACTTGCCAAAAATTGCTTTCCCAGCTAGTTTACCTTCGCCAACTCTATTGTCTTCAACCCACTGTGTGATTTTCTTCTTTACAGCTGGGTCGTCAGCACTAATGACTATACTGGGCTTAAATTTCTCATTGCCTTTATTCCAAAATTCGACTTTTACGTTTTTCAACGTTAGCTTGGTAAAATCATTTTTACTCATCTTCTTTCTCCTGATTAATTTCAAATAATGTATCTGGACAAAAGTCCTGTTTACGATTCCTATCGGTTAGTTGAATGTACCGACGGTTATCTTTAAAAATCCCCTTACCATTTTCACCATGGATCATATCGATTCCGAGTGTATCGAGTAGAGGGCGACACCTCGCAAGTTCTTTTCCCAATACGGACGCGTTCTTTGGCCATGCTGGGTGCTCTTGTAGGTATTGAGTATAGTTAAGTTCCTCATCCGATAAAGGTTCTTCCGCAGACTCAACGTCGAAGTCCATTAACGATGTGGCTGTCCCGCACCATTGACCACCGCATTTATCTACCAAGAACTTTGCCGCCATCGCGACTGGTGATTCATCTAGGGCATATTCGAGTTGCCTGTCCTTGACTTTCTTAAAAGCCAATTCGAACTCCGACTGGGAGTGTCCGTCTAGGCTTGCGGCTACGCTACAGGCTAATTTATACCAGTCTGCTGAGCGTGGGTGTTCTTTAGGCTCGATAGTTGGATACTTCTTAATTGCGTCAGCTAGCACATTAAAGATTGAACCGAGAATCTTAGGCAGAGCCTCATTAAAACAGGCGTCTAGTTCAGCTTGTGTCTTGCGCTTGTTCTCTGGAATACGCTTAACCGTCAGAATTACTGCCCGATCGTTCAAGTCCGCCCTATGAACTAAGCGAGGTATCCCAGAAATTAATACTGGACGGCAGATATGATAGACTTCTTCATCGTCGGTAGTATACAGTCTACGCACCGTTAACGCTCCGCCAGTACAAACCTTACACAAGTCATCGCTCTGATTATCGGTAATCTTTGAGAGATTATCGAAGAACAAAATGCTATTCTTTGACGCATAGCGAACTAGGTCTTCGGTCCGCCAAGTCATTTTCATTCCATCGATTAACGCGGATGGGTCAGTCAGCTTAACTATCATGCGCAAACTTTCGCTTTTGCCAGCCCCCATATCACCATTCATTACCAAGAGAACAGACGGACTATCAGGCACCATCGTGCTAACAACAAACACGAGAAACACTAGCCAATCATCATCATCTACTATATTGACGAACTCGCGTAAGATGTCTAGATTTCTACTGTCCGTTTGTTCCGGCAATGTCTGTCGCTTTTGGTGCGGAAAATGCTTAAAACATGGTGGTGTCGGAATTAGCGACCACCCGTCAGCAGTAGTTTTTACAGCCATCCCGTTTCTGGTGTCATAGAGAATCGTCTTCAAATCGCCATACTCACCTAGCTCTTTAAATAGACGCACCCCCAAACGTCGTTCTTCACCGTCAATTTCAGCAACCGCCCCTAGATAGCTACAAATTTCCTCAAGGTTATGGCTATTGATTCCGTAACGCTTGTATTTCTTCACGAACCAGTTGCGTACCCATTTTCTACATTCTTGCGAATTAATCCGAAAAACTTTATCGCCTTTTCCGTCGACAGCAATGTATCCTACCCCGTCTTCTACGTCGTGAAACAATAGATTGTCTTTCTTAATCTCTTCAACAATCTCTGCGATAGAGATACGCTTCGGACTCTTTTTCACTCTCTCTTCATCTTCCATACTTGTCCTCATTGGGATTTAGACTTTTCGTCATCTTGCTTCCTTTCGTTAAAGTTGATATTATCTAGCAGATTTGCGTGGCGCAGGAGCTTAGCCACTGAGAAGCGAACGACAGAGGTAGCAGCTGCGTATAATTCATCGCCAGCAATCTCTAACCCTAGTTCGCTCCGTAGAATCTTCTGGAGCTTTTGCAGGTCCTCCTGCTCAAAATAGCTTCCACCGCTCATCGCGCCTCGCTTTCATTTAAAGTTGATAATAATTCGGGCTATTAAACCCTAGCCCGACAGGGTTTTGCTGACCAAATTGTTAAAGCGCATCGGCTCCGGTTCCGCCATGGGCGTCGTCGACTACTAGTAATTTAGCTAACTTTTTAAGATAAATCGTGGAGTTTAAGAATAGTCCTTAAAGTCATTTTTGAGACCACAAAAAAACGCCCTTATGGACGCTTAACAAATCAGAACAAAGTAACCCTTACTTCGTCATTGGGCTATTGATAACTCGAAATTTTAGAGGTGTACGTATTGCGCCGTCATTAGATTTAACTTCTGCCCGAAGATAATCTTTTCTCTGACTTATCGTCGGATTTGCCGACAGTTCTTGTTTGCCCCTCAATGAAAGCAAATCACTGAAGGCTTCATTAAAGGCGTCTGCCTCTAACCTTTTCTTAAGCTCTTTTTTAGCCTTTTCAATCGTACCTTTTTCAACGCTTCCAGCATGCGCGTTAGCATAGTCCTTTTCGAGTATTGGAAAAACTCTGTCTATGATTCCAATTATATCTCCCGTTTTAAGCCCGCACGCCAGCATGCAATCCGTTAATAAAGTCCTAAGTCTTTTTTCGGTCATCCTGTTTTTACAACGCTTAGTTTTTGGCATATCACGAGTAATCTTGTCCCAATAGTTATCAATAAACCATTTAATATCTTCTTTCGTTGAGAACCTTCCTATCCTTAAAAAGGCACACTGGCTATCAGCAATATTCGCGTTTAGTTGGTCGTCGATTTTCTTATATTCCGACTCGCTTAAGCCATAATGCGCTTCATCGTAAGTAATTATAGTGCCACGCTTCTTATTGAAACAATAAATTGGCTCTTGTTCATATGATTGCCAACTGTTTACCCCGAAACACATTTGCCCCACAATAGCTTGCGTCATTTCTGTTCCAACATAGGGTTTCGATAATCCATTATAGTAATCTTGTATAATGTAATAATATTCTCCAACAGAATTGCGATTGCAATTATTAGCGACAAAAGAGGCTCTCGCTAAGACTGGCTCTAGGTTGGCAATAATATAATCGTTGTGAATCCTATACGCTCTAGGAGTTATTAGACGGCTACCGTTAGGAGATTTTCTTAGGTATTTAATGCAATATTCCTTAAGTTTGACTATCTCTTTCTCGACTTCTTGCACATATTTCGAAGATCGTTCTTCGCCCTTTTCCTTAGGTAAAAACATTAATTCATGTATGCGAAAAAATGGTTCACTATCAGTGCGTAGCTTATAGTCGTCGTCCCTCATTTCCTATATTATACCATATTCCCAGAGAAAATCATGTCCGCAAAGGCTCTTAAACGACGACTGGAGACGCGCAGTGCTTCAAGTTAAGAACTTGTCTAGCCTTGCAATAAAACCGCCAAAAAGTCGCTTAAAATACGCCCTAGACATTTTGCGTAAAAATGCTTTACTTTTCTCGTATTTAGCGGCAAAATTTCAATTTAATTATGAAAATGCCGAAATCTATCACCATTATGAAATATCTCGGTACTGACGGAGATTATCACTTCGAGATTGTTGACGACTTGCAGTTTCCAAATCTTGAGGACAGGATGAATTACCTCGCCAAACTAGAGCGTAGGCTTTGGGCTGATGGCGAGATAGTTGAGCATTTATGGACTAGAACGTCAGAAAGTTGCGGTGCGATATGAAACTACTTCAGCCCGATGTTTGCCGAAACTTTTATCGCTACGAGCAAGTCCGCAGAGGCGGTAAATACAATATGATTATGGACGCAAGGCTAGCGATGATAGAGGCAGGGCTGAGTGCGAAAGAGTATGCGAACGTGATCAGCCATTATTCCGAGTATAAGTCGGCAATAGAGGAGAACTTCGACTCAATAGATAATTTTATGGAGGTTTTTAGGTGCGACTCTTAGATTACGAGTGCCAGACTACTTTCTGGCAGGATTTCACTATTGCCGATAAGTTTGGGTTTGAGGCAGTTAAAGACACTTATAAGAGAGCTAAGGAAGAATGGGGCGATGACCGTATATATGGCACCGAACTCTCGATGGTACTTAATCATAAGTGTTGGTACTATTACGAGCGAAACAATACCCTGAGCAAGCTATATTCCGAGCTTTGGGCTGAGTATCACAATTACGTGCTCGATAACTGGAAAGGAGAGGATTTGCAGTATTATTTGCGGATTACGGACTAAGATATTTTTGTTTATAATACTTTGAAATTTCCAAATCACGCTTATTCGAGAAACAACCACTATAACTTTCTATTTTACCCTCATTGTTTTGTTGTTCGGTAATAAAATTCTCAAGTTTTATCCAGATGGGTTTAAACCCCTCGGCGATTTCGTCATCCATATAATTCGTACCCACTTCTTTGTCCGGGAAAGCACTAAACACATAGGAAATGTCTTGATCCCAATCGTGAGTATTACGAATGTCTTCTCGTTTTTCCAGTGTATATCCAATAGGCCTAATGTCTTTGATAAGAAAACCTGTTTCTTCTTTTGTTTCTCGTCGCAAAGCATCCGTGATGTTCTCCCCCTCGTCAATGCCGCCACCCGGCAGTTGCATATAACCATATTTTTCGGACTTAATGACGCAAAACTCGCCTTTATCGTTTGGCATTAGAAGCCTTACGCAAAATCTGGTTTTACCAGTTCTTTCTTTTGGGGTAGCAAACCCAAAATCAGCATCGGTTATTTCGGTTATCTTTTGCCATTTTATATTGCGTTCTGAATCCGTCGCGTTTTCTGGAAAATTTATCATTGCAACCTATCCTTTAGTACATTCATAAATTTTTCATGCTGATTAACATAAAGAAACTTTACGCGTTCTTGTACCGATTCTTGCGGAGCCTCTCCGCGATACGATGATGCAACAGCTTCTATTGTTCTCTGAAACTTTTCGCATTGTCTTTCGTTATAAGAAACTCCGCCACTCTCATCGCCATACCCTATTTTATCGGAAGCTTTTTCAGTAAGTAGAGGTGGTTTCCCGACTCTGCCATTAATTGTTGGGTTATCGTTTAATATTTTGGTAATAATTCCTGTGTAATCTCCAATATTCTTATTATCGATATAAAACACCATTGCATCGGCTCTATCTGGTTTGCGGTTAATTTTAAATTCGTATGGCAGCCCAGCTTCCTTACAGGCATCTACGAATTTACCGGCAATATCGAAAGTATCCATCGGCTCAGCATTTAAATATAGTCTTCCGTCCGCCTGAATTCGGTCTTCAAAGCCAATTTTTTCATCTCTTGATGAATAATAATTCCACCCGGGATCGCTATGTCTATCATATCTAAGGTGGTCAAATGCTGCATCGAAACCCGAATCATCGCCGTTAAAACAGGCTCGCAATAATTCTGTTTGGCTTGAAGCATCTTGGCCACTTTTTAGATAATTATGTAACTTTTTTAGGGCATCAAATGTTTCGCTATGCCCATATTTAGCAATTGCTGTCTGGGCATCTAAGTTAATAATATTTTGTTTCCATTCCTCGAAACGATCGCTCTCAAATTTGCTCCTAGCCGGACTCTCGCTTGATTTTATGCTTGGATACCACCTTTCAACCCCAGAAGTCATAATGGCTTGGTAATAGCCATTTTTCTTATCTAGGTCGCAATGTGTATATTCTACAACTGCCGACGCAATAGTATCGAAATCATCCGAAGGTTTTTCAAATTTCGATGGATCTACCATTTCTCTTTGGGTTGGATATTTATTTGCCATAGAAGCAACACTCTCCCAACCGGTTTGTCGCGCTTCATCAGAAGTTTCTCTAGAAGTGATCTGATTTGGGTTATTCATTATCTCCTCCGGCCATAGTCTTGATCCTACTCTTAACGGCTTTCTTCTCGTCGTCAGACATCTTGCCGATAATTTTCTGGATAAAGTCGTCTGGGTTAGATGCTTCTCCTAATGCTTCGCCTATTTTGTCTTCAAGTCCATCTACTAAATTCGGTAGCTTACCGTCGCGTTCCTCTGGAGATTTATCATGATTAGCTTCGTAATAAGCCCTTAATTCACTCATCATCTGATCTTGGATTTGTTTCATGAACTCTTGAATTTTTTTCCAAGCTTCCATTTTTTCTTGGAATGCATCGCGTTTTTCTGGATCGAGCTGATCGCCATATTTGCCTTGGCTTGCCATAGCTTCCATAGTTTCTCGCCAATCTTCTGGCAATTCGTCGGCGTGTTCAGTAAGTTCGGCTTGACCTTTCTCCGAATCTGCCATTTCAAGAATCCGTTGGGCATAAACACCATATTTACTAATAGGATCAGGGTTGTGTACTGGATCAATTTCGATTGTCGTCAAACCTTCGGTTTCGTACATCATACGCACCTTATCTTTAATTTGGTCAGTAAGCGATTGAACTCGTATTGTCTGTCCGTCTAATTCTACTGTTGTAGATTCGTGTGAGTCGCCTGTACCGAATACATCAATATGCTCGCCAGAGTGTGTAAGTACGATGTAGTCATCTTCTGGGCGAATCCATCTCTCTTTTCCGTTTTCATCTAACTCATGTTTTAATTCATAGCCTTCTGGTTGTTCCGTTAAAAAGCCCTCTAGATTAGCGTGTGGGACATAGATGTCAGAGTCATTCTTGCCTACGCCAAACATAGTCTTGCCGGTATAGGCTTCGTAGAGAATCCGATTAGCGTTGCCGCCGCAAATAACTGCTCCTGGAATATCACGCGTCATTTCGGCAGAGGTATCTATTATCTCTTTGCGGCGTACTGGATCAATATCCGATAAATAGTCTGGAGCATCCTCAACCGTTTCGCTTACTGAACTATCCTGCTCCGTTGTCTTATTGCCTTGAAATGGGGGAAAATTAGACCAGCCTCTTTCTTCTGGGGATGGTTGTTGTGCATTCTCTGGTTGAGTGTTTAATTGCTCCATATCGCATTACTCCTTATTATCTTTTATTAGTGAATCGCCTTTTCTAACAAATGAAGAACCTATTTCTGACTTTAAAATAGGCAGAATAGCATTGTCGTAGTTACAGATGGTGTTTATCTCGAAGACATTAAAATTATTCGGGTTTTCGGAGTAGTTATTGTCTTCGGTTCCGGCGAGAAAACGCCATCCAGAATCATTTGGGAAATTAGCGTCAGGTTCTTCGCGGTAGGCATAACCAACCTTTTCGCCATCAACTGTGATCTTATTGGACGCAAGGCAGCCACCTCTAATATCGGTCAGTTGTTTTATTTCTTCTGGTTTTAGTAAAAACTCGGTCATGAGATTATTTTCCTTTCTTGTATTTTTTGCAAAAATCTTGCACCTCGTCTTCGCCAATCACTAAAGCAACATTTATATA
>JAFWJH010000004.1 GCA_017511645.1 Candidatus Saccharimonadota bacterium | reverse complement strand
TCACTCTAGGTCGTACTTATGGCGCAGCTACTGGCATAAACTCAATCATTCCAGCTGAGATTATCAACTATGATTCTTCCTTATTACTATGGTCTAATAGTCAGTCTGGCGTTACTAGTACTGGGAAGTTGACCGAAGCTTCGAGGACCGAATTAGCGCCAAGGTATTGATTATCTGACGACTGCGAATTTGTTTTTACCTTTTTTGATGATGGCAGTTTGATTTAAAAGTATAGTTTCATTAACTTTGGTACCATTTATAGAAATTGCTCCGGCGGAAATAAACTCACGAGCCTTTTTCTTGGATTCGGCGAGACCGGTGGCAACTAAGGCATCGACGAGGTCGGTACCTTTTGGAATAATTGGCAAGAACTTAGCGAATTCAGAAATCTCGTCGGTAGAGAAATCGGCAAAGTTGGTGTTCTTATCGAATAATAAATTAGTAAGATTTTCTATAGCCTCGGCGTTTTCTTTACTATGTACGATTTCGGTGACACATCTTGCAAGGGTCTTTTGCGCTAGGCGGTTTTCGGGTGCTAGACGGTGGCGCTTTAGGATATCTTCAAGCTCTATTTTGCCTAGTAAGGTGTAGATTTTGAGTAGGTACTCTACCGATTCGTCTGGTTGATTGAGCCAGAATTGATAGAAGTCGAAAATCGAAGTATAATTACCAGAGCCGTTGTCTGAGCTGGCGAGCCAAATGGCATTGCCTTCGGATTTGCCAAATTTTCGGCCAGTGATTGGGTCGATAACGAGTGGAGTAGACCAAACATCGGCATCGGCGTTTTCTAAGCGTTTGATAAGGTGAATACCAGAAGTACAGTTGCCGTATTGATCGGCACCACAAAGCTGTAATGATACGCCGTGTTCGCGGAAAAGATGAAGAAAATCGTAACCTTGAATGAGGGTGTAAGAAAACTCAGCGTAAGAAATACCGGAGCCGCCCGCGCCGATCCGATTTTGAACAAATTGACGGTCGAGTAATTGAGTCATGGAAAAAGCTTTGCCGACTTCGCGTAAAAAATCTAGATAATTGATATTTTTAAACCAATCGTAATTATCTACCATGGTCATGTTGTCAGATTTGACGATACGTTCGATTTGAGATTTGATACAGGCTTTGTTGTGTTCGACTTCGTCGAGTGATTTGAGATCACGTTCGCTGTTTTCCTTAGGATCGCCGATTTGGCCGGTGGCGCCACCGACGAGCAGATATGGCTGATAACCGTGCCGGACAAAACAGGCGCACATCATAAGCGCAGCAAGATTGCCGATAGTAAGAGAGTCGGCAGATGGATCGGCACCCCAGTAAAACTTTTTAGACTCACGCATGTCGAGCGCGGTAGGGTCGCTAATGGTAGTTTCGGCTGTAAAGCCACGATAAATAAGTTCTTCAGATAGATTCATGATGTAATTTTAACATGTTTTATAATGTAGTGCCAGCGCGAGCTTTGTTGGCCCATTCGTCGGCGAGTTCGTTGTATTTGGCGCCAACGTGGCCGCGTACCCAGATTAGTTTAACTGGGTATTTGTGATAGAGATCGTATAATTCTTTAACGATATCAAGATTCATGATTTCGCCGTGAGATTTTTTCCAGCCGCGAGCGCGCCAACCATCAGCCCATTTGGTGAGGACGTTGATCCAAAACTCGGAGTCGGAATGGATCTCGCAGCCCTCGTTGCCAGCGTATTTGATAGCGGCAATCATAGCAAGACCTTCCATGCGAATATTGGTGGAGTGAGCTTCGCGACCAAGATATACTGGTTGGCCAGTAGATTCGTCGATTACAGCAAAGCCGCCGGGTCCTGGGTTTGGCATAGCACTGCCATCTGTCCATAGTATCTTCATGAGAAGATTATACCATAGACGTGATATAATTAATGCATGAAATATTTAGCGGTATTGGGGCGACAACCAGAGATATCGATTGCGGAACTTGAGATGACTAATTTTTGTACAGAAATAGATAAATTGGGCGGGACTCAGAAGTTAGCGATAAAATTAAAAAAGAAGCCACTAGATTTTTTGGCGGAGCTACCGGAAGGAAAGATTACACTAGGAGTGAGTGATTATTCAAAGGGTGCGTCAAAAAAAACTGCCACGGTAGAAGCTCTGAAACTAAAAAAGATTTTGGTGCGACATGGGCGAAGCGTGAGGGTGGTAGAGAATAAAGAAGCGGTACTTTCAACGGCTACGTCGTTACATAATGGTCTATCTGGTAAAAACGAGCGTAAAATTGAGTTAATTAAAGTAAATAATGATTGGTATAAAGTGATTGGTGTACAAGATATTGATGCGTATGCCAAACGTGATCAGGCGCGGCCAGCGCGGGACGCAAAGGTGGGGATGTTGCCGCCAAAATTAGCGCAGATTCTAATCAATCTATGTGGGGTGTTGCCAGAAAATGCGCGAATTTTGGACCCGTTTTGTGGTACTGGTGTGGTGTTGCAAGAAGCGCTTTTGATGGGTTACCGAGCATATGGGACTGATATTGATGAAAGGATGGTTGAATACACTAATAAAAACTTAAACTGGTTGTTTCTCGAGCGTGCGACGCTCGCGCCCGTTTGCCTTCGGCAATTCGCGTCCCAAGGGGCGAGCGTTACGGGGCTTGCTGCGCAAGCTCCCCGTTGGTCGCAATGCTCTCGAAACAACCAGTTTCAAGTTTCTGTTGGTGATGCGACATCTTTTCAGTGGGATCAGCCGATTGACGCGGTAGCCTGTGAAGGCTATCTTGGCAAACCAATGTCGCAGATTCCGGTAGACATTAAGCTTAAAGAGCAAAAACAAGAATGTAAAGCGATAATTCTGGGATTTCTCAAGAATTTAGTGGGGCAAATTAAGCCTAGTACGCCGGTAGTGGTTGCTTGTCCGGCGTGGCTGCGTGAGAGCGGAGAATATGAACGCCTAGATATTATTGACGAAATTGAAAATATGGGGTATAATGTTAATAATAAATCGCGCGAGGGGCTTCTTTATCATCGAGAAAACCAAGTCGTGGCGAGAGATATAATAATTTTAAGGAAAAAATAGATGTCACATGTAAAAGCTGGCGGTACCGCCAAGAATATCCATAACAATGCTGGCCAGCGCCTCGGCGTCAAGCGTTTTGGTGGCCAAAAAGTTAAAAATGGTGAAGTATTAGTTCGCCAAACTGGGGCTACAAAGATTGCTGGTCCAGGTACATATATGTCACGTAACTTTACGATCCATGCCGCAAAAGATGGTGTAGTGACCTTCGTGAAGACGAAGAAGACGCATTTTTCGGGTAAGAGCTTGCCAAGGGTCCGTGTAGAGGTTCGTTAATATGCAAAATAGTAACCCCTTCGGGGGTTATTTTTTTGTGTTATAATTTTGTTATGGCTAAGAAGAAAAAAGCTAAGTTTTCTTTTCGTGCGGTGTTATCGGTATTGACAGCGGTACTGGTGGTATACGTAATTTACCAAAATTGGCCAGATATTTTAGATACACTCAATCATTTGAGTGAAGCAAATGTTTTTGTATTATTACTTTTGATACCGGAACAGCTATTTATGTATTTTGCGTGTGGTCAGGTCTTTTTCTCATATTTAAAAAATCGTAAAAGTACACAAAAGTTTTCGAATAAAGAGATTTTGAGAATTTCTACAGAACTAAATTTTGTTAATCATGCAATTCCGGCTGGCGGAGTGGGTGGTCTGGCGTTTTTGACATATCGCTTGATGCCGTTTGGTGTGTCGGCTGGACAGGCAAGTTTTTTGTATCTATTTCGTTACGCAGTGACTACGGTAATTAATTATTTACAGGCTTTAGTTGCGATAGTGGTACTTCTGATATTTAATTTAGTTCCGGATGAGGCGAAGTGGATTATACCGGTATCACTATTAATGAATATGGGGGTGTTCTTTATGTTGTGGCTAGTAATATATATTGCTAGTAGTGGCAAGAGAATTGAGTTTTTTTCGCGGACGGTGTCGAAAGCGATGAACACGTTGGTAAAAGTCGTGACGTTTGGGCATAAAAAACAATTAATGCGTTATGACAAAATTAGTAGTTATTTTGCCGATATTCACGATAGCGTAAAAATTGCTGAAGAAAACAAAAAATATTTAAAAAAGCCGGCTATCTGGGGAATTGTATATAGCTTTTGTGAAATAGCGACGTATTGGATCGTAGCAATTTCGCTGGGTAGACCAGAGCTTTTGCCATTTATTATGGTGGGTGAAGCGATTGGGTCGGTGTTTGATGGAATTGTGCCGTATGGGCTTTATGAGTTGGGAATGGCGGGAGTAATGATCGCGTTAGGAGTAGATTTTCCAACAGCGACGATTGTTACTGTAATGACGCGGGCGATTACGCTAGTATTTACAATAGTTTCAGGAGCAATACCATATTACAAAGCAATTAGAGGGAGAGATGAGTAAAGCTGGTCTACCCCAAACACTTAATTTTACCCCTACCGAGTTTCTAGCAGTTGTAAACCAGACGTTAGAATATGCATATTCGTCGGTAACGATTGTGGGCGAGGTGGCAAGTTTTAAGGTAAATCAAGGAAAGTGGGTGTTTTTTGATATTAAAGACGAAGAGTCTAGCGTGTCTTGTTTTATGACCTTGTATCAGCTAAGAATGCCACTTGAAGATGGCATGAAGGTAGTAGTGCGAGGGGTACCAAAAGTGACAAAGTGGGGGAAGTTTTCTTTTACTGTGACAGCAGTAAAACCAGTAGGCGAGGGGAGTCTAAAGAAAGCATATGAACTATTGAAGAAAAAACTTGCTGATGAGGGGTTGTTCGATCTAACGAAAAAGCGAAAAATACCAGAAGACTTAACTAAAATTGGCGTGATATCCAGTACGGCGGCAGCGGGGTATGCGGATTTTATTAAAATATTAAATGCGCGATGGGGTGGGCTAAAGATTCAAGTTGCGCATACACAAGTGCAAGGCATGGACGCGCCGGATCAAATAATTCGGGCTTTGAAATATTTTAATGAGCGCGGCAATGTACAGGCGATTGTGATTTTGCGCGGTGGTGGATCGGCAGACGATTTGGCGTGTTTTAACGACGAGATACTAGTGCGGGAGATTGCGTCGTCGAGGATACCAGTAATTACGGGGATTGGACATGAAGTAGATGAATCTTTGGCGGATCTTGCGGCGGATATTAGAGCTTCTACGCCGTCAAATGCGGCGGAAATATTGACATCGGATCGCGAAGATGTGAAACGAAGCGTAGCAAGAATGGCTAGCGATTTATTTAGTGTGATTACTAGTAAAATTGATGTTTTGAAAAAAACTAACGTAGATATTATTTTGCAAATTTCGGATGTTATCAAGATGAAGATAATTGATATAAAAGGGGTATTGTCGGAAAGAATAAAAGTTTTAGATGCATTAAACCCGGAAAGGATTTTAAAACAGGGTTACGCGGTACTGAATGGCAAGATTTCTCCAGGTAATGTTGTAAAAATTACAACATATGAAAGGGAAATTAAAGCAGAAATAAAGGAGATATATGAGCGAAAATAAAAGTCTAAACCAAAAGTTTGAAGAATTAGAAAAAGCTAAAGAATGGTTTTATTCGGATGAGTTTGAGTTGGATAAGGCAGTAGAAAAATATAAGTCGGCAATAGCTTTGGCAAAAGAATTGCAAAAAGATTTAGATGATTTAAAAAACGAAATTGAAATATTAGATGAAGATTTTACCAAATAGTGGTATAATAAGCTTATGGATAATGGACAAATTCCACCAGTGCAGCCGGTGCAATCTATGCCACCGATGCAATCGGCTCAGGTGATGCCGGGTATGCCGATGGTGCAACAAGTGCAAATGGTGCCAGAAAAGAAAAAGGATGTAGCAGGGTTGGTTAAGACAATCGCCATAATAATAGTGTCGTTGATTGCGGTAGCTTTTATTGGGCTATTTATTTGGATGTTTGTACAGTATAAGGATATACAGACGGACGTGGAGGGGCAAATTAGTGTAGCGGCGGCTGAAGCAAGAGATGAGCAGGCTACAAAAATGGAGGCGGAGTTCTTGGAGCGAGAAAAATATCCGTACAAAACTTTTTCGGGTCCGGCGGATTATGGTCAGTTGACTTTTGAATATCCTAAGACTTGGAGTGTATACGTAGCGGCGGCAGCAACGAATGGCGGCGATTTTAACGCTTATTTCAATCCTATTCAGGTAGATGCAGTTGGTAAGGAAACTATTAATGCGTTAAGGGTGACGATTCGTAATAAAAGTTTTGATGATGTAGTGGCGGAGTATCAAAAAGCGATGGACAGGAAAGATTCTGGGCTTACAGTGGAGTCGGTGACGATTGGTAAGACAGAAGACGGTAGTGCGATTACAGCAAATCGTTATACTGGCAAGATCCCAAATACAGAGCTTAATGGGATTATTGTGATATTTAAGATTCGCGACAAGACTGCGATCTTGCAAACTGATAGTGTATTGTTCCAAGAAGATTTTGATAAATTGTTGACTACTGTAGAGTTTAACGCCTAATCTAAAAAGTGATATAATGGTGGCATGGAGAAGGAGGTCGATGGTATTTTGGTGGCGGCGCATGAGCTGAAGGCTCCACTTGCGGTACTGAGGCAACTCGCGCTATCTTTTGACGAAATGGATGTGAAAGGTGAGCATATTAGGTCGGAGATGATAAGTGTTTCGGAAAGGGCAATTAAGCAGGTAAATGATCTTGCGAAAATCCGACGGCTCGAAGATGGATTATTTACGATGGAGCCGGTAGCGGTGCGAGAAGTATGTGATGCGGTATCGCGTGAACTGGAATATCTGTTTCATTATAATCGGCGAGATTTGTATATTAAATATACAAATCGTTCGCGTTTAGTGACGGCGAATCGAGATTTATTATATAGTGTAATTTATAATTTTCTACTTAATGCAATGCACTATTCGGGTGATGAGACGCGAGCAGAACTAATTGTGCGTGATGTGCGTGATAAAGTAAAAGTAATTATACGAGATTATGGCCCATCTTTGCCAATAGATGTGTGGCGTGAGATGAAGCGGGGATTTGTGGCGAAGCCGACTTCGATTGCGATGCGACCAGGATCATCGGGTCTGGGTCTATATATTGCGTCGAAGTTTTCGCGTTATATGAATGCTGGCGTAGGTGCGGTACGGCATCATGATGGTACAAGTTTCTATGTAGAATTGCCAATTTCTAGACAAGCGAGTTTGTTTGAATGATTTTTGTGATTGATGATGATGAAATAATGGCGGAATGTATTGCCAGAGCAGCCGGTGTAAAAGTTCGGATTTTTACTAATGCAATTGAGGCGATGCAAGAAATTACATCAGGCGTAGTGCCGGAATTGATATTTTTGGATATACTGCTTGACGGGCCAGACGGATTTACCTTTTTGAATGAATTAGTATCTTATGAGGATACGGCAAAAATACCGGTAATTATAGTGTCGTCTTTAGATTTTGATAAAAAAGATTTATCGGCATATGGTGTGGTGGGGGTATTAAACAAAGATACGATGAATCCGAAGGAAATTAAAAGTTATGTCAAAGAGTATACAAAATAAGGACATTCGGACTTTGGGATACGTTCTGCGCCGCGTTAATTATGGCGAAGCGGATAGGATCTTAAATATTTTGACAAAGGATGGCAAGATATCGGCGATTGCAAAAGGTGTGCGCAAAGAAAAATCAAAGTTGGCCGGCAATATAGAAATGTTTACGCTGATAGATTTTAATTTACACAAAGGCAAGAGTGATTTTAGCGTGGTGACTGGTGCGAAGATGGTAAGACATTATAGTGAGATTGTGAAAGATTTTGATAAGATGGAACTTGCGGCGATGGTTCTGAAAAAAGTGAGTAAGGTGGCAGAAAGCTCGGATAGTCCAGACTATTTTAAAATGGTAGATCAAAGCCTTGCGGCATTAAACCAAAATGTAAATCTGGATATAGTAAAGGCTTGGTTTTTGTTAAATCTTAAAAAAGCAATGGGAGAAGAAATTAATTTATACCGTGATCTTAATGGTGAAAGATTAGCAGTGGATAAAAAATATAGTTGGGATAATATGGAAATGGTATTTGTAACTGACATAAATGGTGAATATGGGGCGGATGAAATTAAGCTCTTAAGATTAATGGTAAGCAGTGATTTGGTCGTAGTACAGAGAGTAAAACTGAACGACAGGATGATGATACCAGTTTTACGATTGGCTCAGTCGGTGGTATAATATAAATATAAAATAAGGAGATAAAATGGCAGATTTTAATAAAGTTTTGACGCCAGGTGATTACGAAAATGGCGAGTTAAATGTAGTGATCGAAATCCCGACAGGCTCAAATCATAAAATTGAGTGGGATCGTGAGCATGCTTGCTTTATGTTGGACCGGGTAGAGCCAATGGCTTTTGCGAAGCCCTGCAACTATGGATTTATTCCGCAGACGATTGACGAAGATGGTGACGAGCTAGATGTATTAATGATTACAGACCAGCCACTGACGACTGGTATTTGGATGAAAGCTAAGATACTTGGCGTAATGAAGTTTGTGGATGGTGGTGAAGTTGACGATAAGATTATTTGTGTGCCAGCAGATGACCGCAATAATGGTGATGCTTATAATGCTTTGGAAGATTTACCAGAACAACTTATTAAACAAATTGAGTTCCATTTTAATCATTACAAAGATTTGAAGAAGCCTGGCACTACAGAGGTAAAAGCTTTTGAAGGTGTTGATGCGGCAAAGGAAGTAATCAAAGCTTCTATTGAACGTTTTAACGTGGCGCATAAATAATATATAGTATAAAAAATCTCCCCGATTCAAGCGGGGAGATTTTTGTGAGAAGGTATTTATTCTTCGTTGTATTCGTCTACTTCTACGTAGTCTTCATCTTCGTCTTCGTATTCGTAGATGGACTTAATATCTTCTAGTGTGTAATCTTCGAACTCATTAGCCTCGGACTTGATAATGAAATATTTACCATTAACGGACACATTTGTTGTGTCTTCATTTTCGGTTTTGTATTCTTCAAAAGCAGCTTTGGCTGCATCTTCGTTTTCGAATTCGGCATACATGGCTGCGCCAGTGATTTTGTCGCCGGAGTGGTTGAAGACATAGTAAACTTTGGTCGCGGACCCTTCTTCTTCGTCGCCATCCATAGCAACGACATATTTAGTGTCATCTGTTACGAAATATGAATCGTCGATCTTGGTTGTACCGCCTCTAGTAGCAAGGATAGCGGCAACGACAATAACTACTACTGCTACGACGGCAGCGCAGATGCCGATGATTAAGTTTTTATTACTTTTCTTAGCTTTTTCGGCCATAATATCTCCTTGTTATAATATATATTATAGCATAAGGGATTATATGTCAGCAATAGTTACCCTAACCTGTTCGGTGGTATCGCGATCACGAACGGTAACGGTGTCGTCTTCCAATGTGTCAAAATCTATAACGATACATTTTGGTGTGCCGATTTCGTCTTGTTTGCGGTAGCGTTTGCCGATATTGCCGGAATCATCCCACGTGACGTTGATGTATTTTGTACGCAATTTATCAAATACTTCTTTGGCTTTTTCGACTAACTCGGGTTTGTTTTTAAGGAGTGGTGAAACACAAAACTTATAGGGGGCTAAATTTTCGGGAAGTTTTAAGACGATACGTTTGTCGCCATTGATTTCTTCTTCGGTGTAGGCATTGGAGAGTATAGCGAGGAAGAGACGCTCGACGCCGATAGACGGCTCGATGACGTGTGGGACAAATGTCTCATTAGTGATTTTGTCACGATATTCCATAGATTTGCCAGATTCGCGAGCGATATTTTGGAGATCGAAATCAGTGCGATAGGCTAGGCCCATAAGTTCTTCCTCACCATTAGGATAGTCGAACATAAAATCAATAGTACGCTTGGAATAATGGGCGCGATCGGATGCTGGAACTTCGTATTCGTGGATTTTGTCCTTTGAAAGCCCCATGACATTTTCGAGAAAATCGTGCTGAAGAGCGCGCATTTTTTCGAAGTTTTCTTCCCAGGTACTAGGCGCAACGAAATATTCGATTTCCATTTGCGAACATTCGCGGTCACGAAGGATAAAGTCGCGTGGACTGATTTCGTTACGAAAGGCTTTACCTTGCTGAGCGAGACCAAAAGGAAGATTTGGGTAAATAGTATCCACGACATTTTTGTAATTGGTAAAGATGCCTTGCGCAGTTTCGGGGCGGAGATAGGCGGTAGCACTGTCGTCGTCTACGGCGCCAACTTTGGTAGCAAACATCATGTTGAACTTGCGAATTGCCCCCCAATTTTCTTTGCCGCAAACGGGGCATTTGGTATGGGTGGCGAGAAATTCTTCGGTAGTGACGGACTCAGAAATGCCGTCGGCAATTTTGTCGGCACGAAAACGGGATTTGCATTCTTTGCATTCTACGAGTGGGTCGGCAAAAGTGTCGAGGTGACCAGAAGCAAGCCAAGTTTTGGGGTTCATCAGGATGGCAGCGTCGATACCATACATATCATCACGCTGCTCGACGAAATATTTCCACCATTCGTCCATGATTTTTTTCTTGAGGGTGACGCCAAGTGGGCCAAAATCCCATGTACCGGCCATGCCGCCATAGACGTCGGACCCCGGAAAAATAAAACCGCGACGTTTGCATAAACTTACAATATTTTCTAATTTATTCATGCTACAATTATAGCATGAAACAAAAAAAGACCGGTAATATTAAGAGGACGTTGCATTATTTTTGGCAGGCGTTGATGCAGCAAAAGACTAGGACGATCTTGGTGCTATTTTTGGTGCCAGCGTGGATTTTTATATCTAATGTAGTAGTCCCGTATGGCACATCGGAAATTGTCGGTAAATTATCAGACGGTGATTTTGAGATAAATAATTATGTTGGTATTTTGCTTTTGACTATTTTACCAGCAGCGGCAAATAATTTAATTGTAATTAGAGCTATAGATTGGCTAGATTGGTCACTAGATGCAAAATGTGGTGAATATTTGTCGAAGTTGGCTTTTACAGCCGTAATAAATCAATCAATGACTTTTCATAGTAATCGATTTTCGGGGTCATTAACTAGCGCGGCAAATAAGTTGCCAAGTGCGTTTATTGATCTTAAATCTAATTTTGTGTGGGATATTTATCCACTAATTTTGACCGTAATATATTCAATTGGCGTGGCAGCAGTAGTTTGTCTGCCTTTTGCGGCGATTCTTGCGGTATACGCGATTACTTATATGACCGTAGCAATAGTGACGTACTATAAGACGCGCTATGTAGATGAAAAATTGGCTGAGGCGGAAAATAAACAAACTGGGCAATTGGCGGATGCGATTACAAATGAAATGTCGGTAAAATCTTATGCGCATGAGGCGCTTGAGGGAGCAAGATTTAGTAAAGCGACTAATCGTACCAAGCGGGCGACTATTAATGTGGCAAAGGTGTCGTTTTGGCGAAACTTATCGATGAATACGGTTAATATGATAACTTTTGCGGGTCTACTGATATTAATCGTGATGGGGCATGATTTATTTGGCCTGACTATTGCAAATTTGGTATTTTTGTATTCATTGTCAAATTCGCTATTATCTAATGTGTGGACCATCAATCATGTGTTGAGAGTGATAAATAGGTCATTTGGTAATGCTAAAGAAATGGTAGAAATACTAGATTTACCGTATATTATCGATGACAAAACTGATGAACCGATAAAAATAAATGATGCGGTAATTGATTTCAATAATATTACTTTTCGACACGAAGGACAAAAAGATCCTTTGTTTGATAACTTTAAACTAGTTGTTCCTGGCGGGCAGAGGTTTGGCTTGGTAGGTGTTTCTGGCTCTGGAAAGACTACGCTTACAAAATTGCTGCTGAGGTTTGCGGATGTGACGGGTGGTGGAATCTATGTTGATGGCCAAGATATTCGTGATGTAACGCAAAAATCTTTACGTGAAAACATTGCTTATGTCCCGCAAGAGTCATCGCTATTCCATCGTTCAATTTTTGAGAATATTGCCTATGGCAAGCCGGATGCTACGGATGAGGAAGTTTATGAGGCAGCACGGCTAGCAAATGCAGATGAGTTTATTGCGGAATTGCCGGAGGGTTACGATACGCTGGTAGGTGAACGGGGTGTGAAGTTATCGGGTGGACAAAGGCAGAGAATAGCAATAGCGCGGGCAATATTGAAGGACGCGCCAATATTAGTGCTAGACGAGGCGACTTCGGCGCTAGATTCAGAGAGCGAGGCCTTGATTCAGGAAGCTCTAGCGAATTTAATGGAAGGTAGAACTTCTATCGTAGTAGCACATAGATTATCGACAGTGGCGGGGCTTGATAAAATCGTGGTATTAAAAGATGGTAAAATCGTAGAGCAGGGTACGCACCAGGAGTTACTCAAGAAAGATGGCGAATATCAAAAATTGTGGTCTAGACAATCAGGTGCATTCTTGGATGAAAATTAAATCTTTTTAGCTTCGAAGAATACAGTTGGTACGGCTGGTGGCGGAGTGAAATCGGTAGGTCTTAATGGTAGGCGGATTTTGGTTTGATATTTTTGAATTAATTTTAGGCCAAGTTGTGATGTGTAGTGACGATCGGTATTTAAAAGTTTTAGCGCGAATTGTTTTTGAAGAATAAGATAAAAAGCTTCGGGCGGATTATTGGCTTCGATTAATTTATGAACAATCTTGGAACTAAGATGGAATGGCGGATTGCTAAAAACTTTATAAGGAATAGATGGTGGACTGTAATCTAAAAAATCTTGTTCAATAACCTCGACATTTTCGATATTGTGCTTCCTGAGATTTTCGCGTAGTTTATTCGCGGTGTCGTGGTCAGGTTCGATTGCGATAACATGTTTGACACGATGAGCTAGAGCGCTAGTGATGACGCCGGACCCTGCGCCAATTTCGACGACAGTGTCGCGTTTTTTGAGATTTGAATGGCCGATTAAAATAAGAGCAAGGCGCGGTGAGCGTAAGAAATGCTGTGACAGTATGTGGTTACGCATCTAGGTCTAAGTCGCTAGTCTTACCGGTATCAAAATCTTTGACGGTGAGGTGGCTAGACTTTGCTTCTGACTCACCGATGACGATGCCGTATTTGGCGAGTTTAGCGGCGTAGGTGATTTTGTCGCCGAGTTTTTTGTCAGTAAGGACGATGGTAGTACTGCTACCTTTGGCCTGAAGTTTGCTTGCTACATTAAAGGCGTAGTCATATTCGTTTTCGGAAATGGGGACGATGGCATAGTCGATAGTTTTATCGGAAGCGTCTGGCAATAGACCACATTCGTTTAGTACGTAGAACAGGCGAGTGAGGCCAATAGAGCCGCCGACGCCAGGGAACTTTTGCTCGGTGAAATAACCGGTGAGGTTTTCATAGCGCCCGCCGCCGCCCATCGAGCCAATCTCGCGGTATTCGGGTAGGAAGAACTCGAATACGGTGCCGGTGTAATAATCTAGCCCGCGGACGATTTTCATATCGGCGGAGATATTTTCGGATAGACCCATAGACTCGAGCAGATACATGACTTGGTCGAGCTCGGCTACGCCAGCGAGGAAAGTTTCGTCAGTTACGGCGAGATTACTAAGATTTTTAACAACAAAAGAGCGTTCGCCATGTAGGTTGATGAAGGCGAGAATTTTCTTAACATCGTCTTCGTTTAGGCCGATCTCTAGGAGGGCTTCGTTAGTTTTCTCAACGGGGATTTTTTCGGCGTGGTCGATAATACTGTAAATATCGGCAGATTTTTCGCTTAGATTTAGGAAGTTTAGTAGGCCGGTAGTGATTTTGCGGTTGTTGATGCGGGCAATGATAGGAGTTTTGATCTCAAAAGAATTGTAAGTTGAGATTAAAGTCGCTAGGATGTCGGCATCGTAGGCGATAGGTAGATTTTGGCGACCAATGATGTCGATATCACATTGATAAAACTCGCGGAAGCGACCTTTTTGGGCGCGTTCGCCACGAAAACTCAGGCCGATTTGAGAGACTTTAAAAGGGAAGGCGAGGTCGTTTTCGTGCTCTACGACGTAGCGAGCTAGTGGTACGGTGTGGTCAAAACGAAGAGCTTGATCGGCGCAATCGGCTGATTCGGCAGTTTTGTTGACTTTGTAAATCTGTTTTTCGGTGTCGCCGCCAGCTTTGGCAAGGAGAATTTCAGTACGTTCGATAGACGGAGTCTCAATATCTAGATAACCATGGCGATGATATACTTCGGCAATTTTGTTTTTAAGATTGTTAAAAATGGCCTGCTTTGCTGGAAGAAGTTCCTGCATGCCAGAAATTGGAGAAGTATTTAGTTTTTTCATACTTTTAATTATATCACAAGTGTGTTATAATACGTACATTGGTTCTGTAGCTCAGTTGGTAGAGCAGAGGCCTGAAGAGCCTTGTGTCGCTGGTTCAAGTCCAGCCGGAACCACCATATGACGATTCGGGCGGTTAGCTCAGTTGGCTAGAGCGCGTCTTTGACGTAGACGAGGTCACAGGTTCGACTCCTGTATCGCCCACCATTAACATGATGCGTTGTAGAGTCGGAGTCGAATCTTCGATGCGACTCCTGCAAGTGCCCACCATTAACAATTTGGGTCGGTAGCTCAGCTGGTTAGAGCACGGGCCTTTTAAGCCCGGTGTCGAGGGTTCGAGCCCCTCCCGACTCACCATATTTGCATTTAAAAATCTCCCCTTTCGGGGAGATTTTTGATGTGAGGTGGGTTATTTCTTTTTGGTATTTTCGGCGATATCTTTGGTATTGCGCCAAATCATGATAAACATGATGCTCATTTCGTAGAATAAGCGAATGCCTACTGGCCCGAGAATGAGGCAGAAGAGGAAGGCCAAGAAGCCAGCGCCACCAGCGCCCAAGAATGAGAATGAAAGGAGCACTACGAAGATAGTAGCGATATAATAAGTGATTTTGAGGATAGTTTCGATCCACATAACTTTGAAAGATAGAAAATCTTTCAGCCAGACCAAAAACTTATTCTTTGGGGCGGTTTTGGCCTTGACGAATAAGAAATATGCTAGAATGCCGCCAATAATTGCAAGAATTGCTGCGACGATAATCCAAATACCTACACCGGCAGCAGAGTTGCTGTAGGAACTGCTGGTATCTAGACTGTTAATTAGTTGATATGTCTCATAATCAGACATATATTACCTCCTTTTATTAATACACTTTAATTGTAGCATAAAGATTTTCAAAAAGCGCAGGATTTATATATAATATATGGTATGAATAGAGTGCCACTAGCTGAGAGGATGCGTCCAAAGAAATTATCAGATGTGTTGGGCCAAGAAGAGATTGTGGGGGATGGTAAAATTTTGACGGAGATTGTGAAAAAAGGCGAGCCGGTGAACTTGATTTTTTGGGGGCCGCCAGGTACGGGCAAAACTACACTTGCGCGGATACTAGCTAGCGAGTTTAAGGCTGACTTTATTGAGATATCGGCCGTAACTGCGGGTAAGAAAGATGTAGAAGAAGTAGTGTCAAGGGCCAAGATTAATTGGAATCTAAAGACTCGTACGATATTATTTGTAGATGAGATTCATAGATTTAATAAGGCACAGCAAGATGCGTTTTTGCCGCATGTGGAGTCTGGATTAATTACGCTAATTGGGGCGACTACTGAAAACCCGTCTTTTGAAGTGATATCGCCTTTATTGTCGCGGTCGCGGGTGGTGGTAGTGGCACCACTGAATAAACAAGCAATTCTAGAAGTATTAAGACGAGCGGTTAAAACTGAAAAAGCTAGCAAACGAGTGTCGAAAAAAGCTTTGGATTTAATTGCAGAGATGTCGGGCGGTGATGCGCGTTCGGCATTAGGTGATTTGGAGTTGGCGTTGTCTTTGGCGGAAAAAGTAGACGAGAAGATTGTATTAGAGGCGGCTGGCAAAAAAATGCCAGGATACGACAAAAAAGGTGATAAACATTACGATACAATATCAGCGTTTATCAAATCGATGCGGGGGTCTGATGTGGATGCAGCATTGTACTATTTGGCGCGGATGGTGGAGGCCGGAGAGGACCCAAAGTTTATAGCGCGGCGGATGGTGATATTTGCTTCAGAAGATATTGGACTTGCTGGTAATGGTGCGCTCGGGCTCGCAACGGCGTGTTTTCAAGCGGTAGAGAGAGTAGGGATGCCAGAGTCGGGGCTAATTTTGGCGCATACGGTAGTAGCGCTCGCAAAGTCGAAAAAATCACGTGCTACGACAGATGCATGGTATGCGGCGCTAAATCTAGCACGTAAGACTTTAAATGAGCCAGTGCCAGTATGGCTACGTAATGCACCGACAAAATTAATGAAAGATCTTGGATATGGTAAAGGGCAAAAATGGGAAGCTGGGTTTCATCTTGATAAGAATTATTTGCCTGACGGCATCAAAAATGAAAAATTATTTAAGGCTATCTAGCCCGGCTTGGAAATACATCAAGACGTATTGATAGTCCCAGCCAAGGTCAAAACCAGAGCTAGTGTAGTTGTTGAACTTGAAATATGGCATACCACTGGCGAGTTTGGTAGTTTTATTAGCGTTTTCGACGATTTCGTCTAGAGTGTATTCGTCTCGTACGCATTTCTCGAAATCTTCTGTCAGCCCGACTTCTTTACCAATATCGATCCAGTAATCTTTACCGAGATTGGCCATCTTAGTAAAGGCGGCTTTGCCAGAAGATTTGAAATAATCGTTCCAAACACTGGTAACGGCAAGATTATAATAGTCCCAGAACTTGCCTTCGTTTTTGGCGCAGTAGGCGCCGAGTGCTGAATAGCGCGAGTGGATAGGATTAGTTTCGCCGTATTCATAGAGAAAGTCCGACAAGCGTACTTCGAACAAGATGTCGTTTTCTTCGATATATTGCTGAAATTCTTCTTCATGTTCGACGATGGCGTTTTCGAAGGCAATACAATAAGGACAAACTAGATCGGAGTAGACGATAAAATAGTTTTTAGCTTCTGGGTTGCCAAGTGTCATTTCGGTATCCCAGACTTTGTCGGAATTGGACGGCTTTGTTACCATACTAGCGATAATAGCGGCGAAAACGATTACTACTACTAAAATTAGCCCAACTACTCTAAGTACTTTTTTCACGATTCTCCTTTTTAGCCTTTTTAGCGAGATACTTTTCATTAATAATTGTAACATAAGATTCTTCGCCTAGTCGCTTGAGGGACAAAATAGCAATAATGATGGCTAACCAGGTGACAATAGTAGAGACGGCGCCAGTGATGGCAAGGCCACTGGTGGAAAAAATGGCGCCAAGGAGTGGCGTGAGTAGGGTGGTGCCACAGGTGGGGCAGCCAGCGCCAAGAGCGATGAGGCCAGTGATGATACCGGCTTTTTCGAGGTTGGCGGAGTTTTGTTCGCGTTTTTTATTCCACAATAGCACTATTAGGCCGATCAAAATGCCCTGTAAAATAGAGATGGCAAAAATTGGTAGCCAATCTAAAAATGGCTGACCGATACCGAGTGTAGCGACAAATGCGGAGCTTAATACTCGGAGATTAGCAGGAAATCCGAGTGCGCCCATTAGTTCAAACTTGGCAAATCCGCCAGAGAGGAGGTTCATTAAAAAGCCGAAAAAGAAAAAAGCCGGAATAAAACCATACCAAAAACGTTTTTCTTTAGTGGCAAGTAAAATACCGTTAGTGGCTAACACAAACTCGTCGAGCCATTTCCTCCAATTCATATGATATATTATATCACAATAAGCCTTATGTTTGTCAAGTAATTTTTGTTCGGTTTTTGGGAATTACCTCTGTGAAATATGACAAAAGCAGAGACAAATTAAACCATAAATAATTTGAAAAAACAAGGTTGACAAGCATTTTGCCTATGCTAAAATAAAATCAGGTTTGGACCAAATCCGACGTTGAAAGTGGCCCAAGCCGGGAAGTGTGAAAAAGGGTGGAGAGTGTAGAGCTGTTTTGGCTAAATTAGACTTTCAGTCCCACCTAGAAATTAGAATCTAAAAAGCCCCACCTCGCGGTGGACTTTTTATAGGGGTGGACTTTTTGGCATAAGTATGATATAATGGGAATATGAGACTTTCGAGAAAAATCGATCAGGCTCTTAGTTTTGTAGTAGCTATCTCTTTGATAGTGATTTTTGGGGTACTGATAGGATTGACGGCTCGAAATACTTTTGCTGAGGGGGATGGCACCCAGGATAGTTATTTAGCGGAGGGGGCGAAGTTTGTGACTTTTTATGATGATGGCCAAAAATTGACCGTAAAAACAGATGCCGAGACGGTAAAAGAGGCGATTGAGCGGGCGGATATCGTGATCAATGATGGTGATATTGTGGAGCCAGGCTTAGAAACCGAGATAAACGCCGATAATTTTTTCATTAATATCTATCGGGCGCGGCCAGTAGTAGTAGAAGATGGCAAGACTACTAAATATGTTATGACGGCAAGTAGAGATTTTAAAACTATTGCGAAAGAAGCCGGTCTAGCTTTATATGATGGCGACGAAGTAGAGCTGGCGCCAAATACTAATTTTCTAGAGGCAGGGGTGGCGAATGTATACCGAATTACGCGTAATGGTGGTAGGACTTTGACGGTGGAGGAAGAGATTGCCTTTACTGAGCGGGCAGAGAGAGATTATAGTTTACCTTTTGGCACGTCAGAAGTGAGACAGCTGGGCGAAGTAGGTGTAAAAAAGATTACATACAATGTACAGTATATTAATAATGAAGAAGTGTCGCGCGAGCTGGTAGCCGAAGAAATGATTAAAGCGCCGGTAGAGCGAATAGTAGCAGTGGGTGCAAAGAAGTCTGTGCCGCCAGAGTGGGAGACTTGTGCTAGTTGGGCGCGTCAGGCGGGCGTGAGCGAATCAGAGCTTTCGGCGGCGTTAGATTTGATTTATCACGAGAGTGGCTGTAGGGTAGATGCTGCGAACGCCTCGGGGGCGTATGGTATCCCACAAGCCTTGCCAGGTAGCAAGATGGCTTCGATCGCTAGTGATTGGGAGACTAACCCAGTGACACAGATCAGGTGGATGATTGGTTACGTGAATGGTAGATATGGCGGGTGGACACAAGCACTTAATCATTGGTATACACACGGCTGGTATTAGATGAAAAATAATAAATCTTTAGGCCAACATTGGCTAAAAAATCGGGCGATTCTAGACGAGATTGCGGCGTTAGCTGGTAATGGCGAGATGTGCCTTGAGATTGGGCCGGGTCTTGGGACTTTAACTAGTAGTCTTTTGAAACGATTTGAAGCGGTAGTCGCAGTGGAATATGATAAAAATTTGGCCGAAAATCTACCAAAATCTTTTCCTGGTAAAAATCTTGAGGTGATTAATGCAGATATTTTAGATTTTGATTTTGCAAAAATTGACAAATCATACACTATAGCCGGCAATATACCATATTATATTACTAGTCCGATTATCGAGAAATTATTAACGGTAGAAAACAGGCCAGAGCGGGTGGTTCTTTTGATTCAAAAAGAAGTAGCAGAAAGAATTGCTAGTGATAAGGAGACTTTACTTTCGCTGTTTGTTAAAAACCGGGCAGAAGTGGAGCTAGGCCCAGTGGTAGAGCGAGCAGAGTTTACGCCGCCGCCAAAGGTGGATAGTCAAGTAATTGTGTTGATTCCGCATGTGCCAGAAGTGTCGGATGAAGTGTTTGGCTTGATTAAACGAGGGTTTGCTGCACCGCGCAAAAAATTGGTTCATAACTTGGCAGGGTTAAAATCTAAAGCAGAGCTAGTGCAGATTTTTACTGATCTTAATATTAATATTGATGCTCGGCCAGGTGACTTAAAACTCTCTGATTGGCAAAAGCTATATAATTTGAATAAAAAATAAAAATAAAAATTTTGTGTTTAAATGTAATTGTGTGGTATAATAACCATAACAATAAACGGGAATTAACATGAAGAAGTATCTTAGCAGTAGGCTTTTGGCAGCTTGCGGCTTGTTTGTCGCATTTGCCACCTATACTCTTATATTGGCACCGGCGACTTTTGCCGACTCATCCGGCGTAGACCACTTTACTCTTAACCTACCAGTCTCTTGTACCATAGATGGAGGATCATCTTCTACCCATACCCAGTCAGTAATAAACAATCAATACTATCCTAATCTAGGTGGAGCACCTACTACCTTTACAATGTACTGTAATGATAAGGATGGCTTTATTGTCTATGCTAGAGGGGCTAGTGACGATACAGAAGGTAATACTAATCTAGTTGGTACTAGCGGGTCTAATATTGCCACAGGAGTCTATGATCCAAGCAATATAGATACTACTACCTCTTCCTGGTCCTTTAAGTTAGGTAATACTGATGGTACTGTAGCAATATCTCCTGGCTATAATGATAATCTCTTCCATACTATCCCCTCTACCTGGACAGAAATAGCTAAGAAAGCATCTGGTACTGTAGATAGCGCTACTGGTTCTAAGATCACTGCTACCTATGATGCCTATATTAGTGGCACTCAAGCATCTGGTACCTATACTGGCCAAGTAAAGTACGTTATGTTTCACCCATCCTCTGCTGTCCAACCTACTACTTTAGCCAAAGCCTTTGAGAATGCTGGTAAATCTAAAGTACCAGTACAAGATCCTAGTACTGGAGATACTAACTATTATTACAAGATGCAGGATATGAACTCATCTATTTGTAATGCGGCTAATGTCTTTGGAGCTGCATCAGACCTAGAAGTAGTAGATACAAGAGACAATAGTATCTACTGGATCACTAAGCTCCAAAACAACAAACTAAATGATGCTGAAGGCCAATGTTGGATGACAGAGAATCTAGATCTAGACTTTAATACTACTAAACCAGATGGTAGCATTGCTATGCGTACCTTTACGTCTAATGATACTAACCTTACTCTCTATGGTTCTAAAGGTTATGACACTAATAATGGTTACTCCTGTTCTAATGATGATCCTACTTGTACAGGAGGCACTATTACCTGGACTCCACTAAGAAGCACCATAGCACCAAGTGACTTAAACTCTACTACTTGGACTAATAGTACCAGTTCTCCATATTCCTATGATCGTGGTAATGCAGAGCCAGATGGATATAAGAATGGTCATGGTAAATCTGGTAACTATTACAACTGGACTGCCGCAGTAGCTTCTAATGCTTCTGGTAATATCGGTGGTGGTAATGCTGCTAACTCCATTTGTCCTAAAGGCTGGAGACTACCAGATACTAGAACCTATGAATTCTCTAAACTATTATATGCTTATGATATTACTAAGGACGATAAAAACACGGCAGGATATGCTACAGGTGGCTACAACAAAATGGTAGCTAGCCCGCTCTACTTTGTGCGGTCCGGCAACGTCAGTAATGGCTCGCTTTACGATTCAGCTGGCAGCGGGAGCTACTGGTCTAGCGCGGTAGACAGTACTTCTAGCGCCTTTTACCTGTTCTTCTATTCTGATAATGTTAACCCGGCCAACATCTACTACAGGAGCAACGGCTTTCCCGTCCGTTGTGTGGCAGAGTAGTCTCTCGTCGAATTAAACTCTGATTTTTTTGCGGTGATGTTTGACGGCGGCAATGATAAAGCCGATGATGCCCATGATAACTAAAACAATGATAAACATGAACCAGACTGGGCAGATAATAATATCTTTAGTTACAGTAGAAACTTCGTTGTTGTAATAGATGGTTTGTTCGACTTTGACAACGCCGAGTACAGGAAGATTGTCGATTTGACGAGTGATATAGCGGGTGGTGTCTGGCATGACGATTTCGGAAAAATGATTGTCTTGGTCTTCGTCGGTGGGGAAGATTTTTTCGCCAGTGATGTTGTTCGTAACATTTAGGGCGACGATGGCAGTTTCGTGAATATTGCCGTGATTATCTAAGAGGGCGCTGACGTTAACTGGCGTGGTAGTAGAAAACTCGGGAACGTTGTTTTCTATAATGGAACCTTCGTGGGTAACTTCGCCGTTGACATTAGCATAGATGATGCTGGCGAGGGCAAAGATATTGTTGATGGAGACACCTTCAGATTCTTGCTTTTCGGGATCGGAAGTTACCATGATGGCGGCATATTGGCCACCGGCATAGGCATCTTCGGGAACATTGATGGTAAACTCTACTTCGCGAGCTTCGTTGGGAGCAATAGTGCCAGTAGGTTCGGAAATAGTAATCCAGTCAACGATTTCTGAAAAAGCGGAGACGTTACTGATGTCGGCTTGGTAATCTTCTCCGACTACATTATAAGGTGATACGGATACTAAGTAAGAAAAATCGCTAGTGGAGTTGACGGGATTAACTATGGTAATAGAGCCAGTGTAAGTGCCACCGGGTTCTAGGGTAAAGTTATGGCTCATTGGTAAAAGAGTGAAAGCGTTTTCCATGTTTTTATTATAACAAAAATAATGATATAATAAAAACATGTTAGATGTGAAGTTTATTAGAGAAAACTTGGAACTTGTAGAACGGTCCGCAAGGGAAAAGGGCTATAAAATTAATATTAAAAAAATTCTAGACTTAGACGATACACGCAAGGCGGAGCTAGCGGTAGTGGAAGACTTGCGTAAGACACGTAATGAAATTGCTGCCAAGATGAAGGGTGGTAAGCCAGAGCCGGAACTAATCGAAGCGGGCAAGGCGGTGAAGTTGGAGTTGGCCGAGAAAGAAGCTAATTTGTCTGAGACTGAGAATAACTTAAAGGGACTGATTAAGACGGTGCCAAATGTAATCTTTGACGATGTGCCGCTTGGTGGTGAAGAGGATAGTGTAGAAATCAAGCATTGGGGCGAAAATCATGCGACTGGTGTAGATCACCTAGACTATGCAATAAGCCGAGATTGGGTAGATTTTGAGCGGGGGGCAAAAGTGGCGGGAGCGAAATTTTATTATCTTAAGGGTGAGTTGGCGTTACTCGAGAATGCTTTATTACAATATGGGTTGTCGAAAGTATTAGAACACGGGTTTACTTTTATGACGGTGCCAGATATGGTATCTTCACGAGTGCTTGAAGGTTGTGGGTTTAACTCGCGCACTTCCGATCAAAGCGATGAATATTATATTGAAGGCGAAGATTTAGCGATGATTGCGACGGCCGAGATGCCCCTGACTGGCTACCATATGGATGAAATTATTGACGAAGATAAGTTGCCGTTGTTTTATGCGGGGTATTCGGCGTGTTTCAGAAAAGAGGCGGGGACTTATGGTAAATATACACGGGGACTATTCCGTGTACATCAGTTTAATAAACTTGAAATGTATATTTTCTGTTTACCAGAGCAGAGCAAGGAAATGCACGAGAAAATCCTAGCGATTGAAGAAGAGATCTGGCAGGGGCTAGGTATTCCGTATCATGTAGTAAATATTGCGGCGGGGGACCTAGGTGCGCCGGCGGCGAAAAAATACGACATGGAATATTGGTCGCCAGTGAATCAAAAATATCAAGAGATTACGAGTTGTTCTAACTGTACAGATTTTCAGGCACAGGCGGTGAATTGCCGAGTGCGGCGTAAAGACGGCACCGTAGAATATGTGCATACGTTAAATGGTACAGCGATACCGTTGGCAAGGGCGCTGGTAGTGATGCTTGAGAACTATGCTACAGAAGGTGGTAAGCTCAAGGTGCCAGAGGTGCTAAGACAATACCTTGGCGGAAAAGAAGAAATATAATAAATGAGACAAATGTCACATAAGGAGGAATATGATAGAAAAAATTGAAACGAGCGGGAAGAATTATAAAATTGAAGAGTCACTTAAAAAATATATCAAAAAAAGAATCGGAAAATTGGACCGGTATTTGCCACATGGATCTAAAAAAGATGTGGTGGCAAAGGTGGCAGTGGCAGAGATTGGGAAGAATAAAGGTGATAAATATGAAATTTCGGCTGCAATGGAGATTCCTGGCGGTAAAGTAATTGCGGCGCGCGACGAGTGTTCGAATGTGTTTGCAGGAGTAGATTTGGTAGAGGCGAAGTTGCTCGGGCAGATTCGGCGTTATAAGTTAGAAGTGCAGCCGCATCGCCAAAAGAAAAACTGGCGTAACCTCTTTATCAAGAGAAAATAATATGGTAAAATAAGGGGAAGTTAATTCTGTTGGAGGCTTATGGCGAAAAAAACCGAAAAGGCTGTGAAGGCTGGTGTGAAAAAAGTTGACAAACCAAAATCCGAAAAGAAGGTACATAGGGAGAAAAAACCAACTGATAAGTTGGCAGATAAGACCGCGTTGACGAAGTTTTTGCAGGGGGTGTTTGGTGATGCTCAGAAAAAAACTTTGAAGCGCATGTGGAAGAAAGCGCAAGAGATTGGCAAACTAGAGCCAAAATACGAAAAAATGAGCGATGCAGAGCTGGCCGAGCAGACGGAGGTATTTAGAAATAAAATTAGTAAGGCCCTGAAAGTAGCGCGAGCTGAGCAGGGTATCAATAGGACTGGCAAAAAACGCCCACCAGTAGATGACACAAAGATATTGAACGAGCTTCTACCAGAAGTGTTTGCAGTAGCGCGGGAGGCTTCTAAACGTATACTGGGGCTTCGGCCATATGATGTACAGCTGATTGGTGGTATGGTACTGCACGAAGGTGCAGTAGCTGAGATGAAGACCGGCGAAGGCAAAACCCTTGTAGCGATGCTACCAGCGTATCTTAATGGTCTGACGGGGCGAGGCGTGCATGTGGTGACGGTGAACGATTATTTGGCACAGCGTGACGCGGGTTGGAATGGTCCGATTTATGATTTTCTAGGAATGAGCGTAGGCGTGATTATTAATAACGCTTCATTTATTTATGATGCAGAGTATGAAAATGAAGACCACGATGATGAGAGATTCCGACACTTGAAGCCGGCCACACGTAAAGAAGCCTATGCGGCAGACATTACTTATGGTACTAATAATGAATTTGGGTTTGACTACCTGCGTGACAATATGACTAGCGAAGTACAGTATCTTCGTCAGCGCGAGCTTAACTTTGCGATTGTGGATGAGGTAGATTCGATCTTGATCGACGAAGCTAGGACCCCACTGATTATTTCGGCGCCGGCAGGTGATAACCCGGATGCGTATTATCAATTTGCTAAAGTAGCAGCAAGACTTAATTCGGATGATTATATTTTGGATGAAAAGCGTCGCAGTGTGACTTTGACTGATGCGGGGATCGAAAAAGTTCAAAAGATATTAGGGGTGGATAATTTGTATTCTACCAAGAATACGCGGCTAGTGTATCATCTTGAACAGGCGATTCGGGCAGAAATTATTTTTAAACGTGACAAAGATTATGTAGTGACTAATTCCGGTGAAGTAATCATTGTAGACGAACACACTGGGCGCTTGATGCAGGGGAGGCGCTACAATGAGGGCTTACATCAAGCGATCGAAGCTAAAGAGGGCGTAGTAGTAAAGCAAGAGTCGATGACACTTGCGACGATTTCGTTCCAGAACTTCTTCAGATTGTACAAGAAATTATCCGGTATGACTGGTACGGCATTTACAGAGGCTGAAGAGTTCCAGCAGATTTATGCACTAGACGTGATTCAAATCCCACCGAATAAGCCAATTCAACGTGTGGATAAGGATGACTTGATTTATAAGACTAAAGCCGGTAAGCTGAAAGCGATTGCGGATGAGATTCGCAAATATCATGAGAAAGGTCAACCAGTATTGGTAGGCTCAGGTTCGATCGCGAACAACGAAGAAATTGCACGTTATCTGGATGCTGAGAAGATCCCATACGAAATCTTGAACGCCAAGAACAACGAACGTGAAGCGGCGATTATTGCGAAGGCGGGCGAAAAGGGCGCGATTACGCTAGCTACAAACATGGCGGGGCGTGGTACAGACATTAAGCTAGGCGAAGGAGTAAAAGAGCTTGGTGGGCTAGTAGTAATTGGCTCGGAACGGCATGATTCGCGGCGGGTAGATAATCAGTTAAGAGGTCGCGGTGGTCGGCAAGGTGATCCGGGTACGACGCAATTCTTTGTGAGCTGCGAAGATGATTTGATGCGAATATTCCAGGGCGATAGAGTAAAGATGCTGATGACGCGACTAGGTGTAGACGAAGACACACCAATTCAGACAAAGGCGATCTCGCGTACCCTTGAAGCGGCACAAAAGCGAATTGAAGGATTTAACTTTGATTCGCGTAAGAATGTGGTACAGTATGATAACGTGATCAACCGTCATCGTAAGGTGGTATATATGATGCGGCGGAAGATCTTGATGGGTGATGATATCTTCCCAGAAATTAAGCGGTTGATGCGAGATGAAGTAAAATCTTTGACGGAGTTTTCGTCGCGGGTAAATAAAAATTTTGACGCGGAGTTTAAGGCGGTATTTGATTTTGATGACGATCTGATTCATGGCATTGGTCTGATGCGTAAAGAAAAAGACCGCGAAAAACTAGCGCTTGAGGCGGTAGAAGAAGCATACCATAAAAAAGAGTTGGAATTTGGCACTGAAGCGATGCGTAAAGTAGAGCGCGAAGTATATCTCAAGGTACTCGATACTTTGTGGATGCAACATCTTGAAAATATGCAGCATCTGCGCGAAGGAATCCATTGGCGCAGTGTAGGGCAGCGTGATCCGTTGGTAGAATATCGCTCGGAGTCGCAGAAGCTATTTGATGGCTTGCAAAGGAATCTACGCGAAGAAGTGTTGAAGATCTTACTCTCAATTACGCCGAGTGAAGCAGCGGCAGATAATGTGACGGATGGCGAAGAATATGAATCTGAGCTCACTAAGATGGCTGAAACGCAGACCGAGAAGGGCGTAAATGAGATCTCGAAGGGTGAGAAAAACTTGGATGACGAGTTCAGAAAAGGCGGTAAGAAAAAAACCACACCAAAGCGGGCCACAATAAAGAAAAGTGGTGCTAAGAAAAAGAAAAAATCCGCTGCGAAGAAGAAAACAAAATCGAAGCGGAAATAATCCGATAATTACATTATAGCATAAGTGGATTAATTTGTCAATATATGAAGCATTCGGTTGAAGAAATTACACTAAAAAATGGCGCTAAGGGGCTACTAATTGATATACCTGGCGCAAGCGTGATGTCGACTCGGATTCAGTTTCGGGCTGGTATGATGTATGCTAAAAACAAAGATGTATATGAGATTCCGCACGTGGTAGAACATTTGGCTTTTGGTGCAAACGGAAAGTTTAAAGATGAGCAAGCGTTTGAGGCAGAGTTCACTAAAAACGGGGCATACCACAATGCTTGGACGAGCGATATTTCGGTGTGCTACGAGACAGAATGCGCGGACTTTGAGTGGGATCGAATTATGGAATTGCAACGAATATCGATTTGTGAGCCGAAGTTTAACGAGGAAGAGCTAAAGAGCGAAAAAGCTAACGTGAAGAGTGAACTTACTGGGTATATGAATGATTATTATCGTTTGCTGTGGCCGCGAGTACAGCAGGCGGTGGGCGAAGATATTTTGGCCCTGCCAGAGCGGCTAGAGACGATTAAAAATATCGAACTCAAAGACATTCGCGAACACTATCGGCGAACACACACTGCGAAAAACATGTTGTTTATTGTAGCTGGCAAGATAAAGGGACGTAAACATAAGATTATCCGGGCGCTAGACGAGTGGAATTTAAAAGAGGGGGAGAAATTTGAGATACCGCAGACGGAGTTGCATACGGGCGAGGCGGTGTCGATCCGGCGGAAGGATGCATCGAATATTACGTTTGGGTTTTCGTTGGTAACACCGCGACATTTAGAACCAAATGAAGTATTTGCGATGAATTGTCTAAATCATATTTTGAATGGTACAACTAACTCAAAGATCTTTGGTGCGGCGAGGAAGCGTGGTCTAGTATATGGGATGGGGTCGTCGGTGGCGAGCAACGCGGCGAGTTCGTATTGGGATTTTGACGGGGAAGTGAATATTGAAAACGCAGAAGAATTGTTTGAGCTGATCCAAACCGAGCTAATGAAGACGCTAAATGGCGAGATATTAGATATGGATTTTTTGGCGGCTAAATCTTATGCGCTTGGACGTTTTCAGATGGGAGCACAGACGGTTGGACAAATTGCGGATTATTACGCAGAAAGCTATTTTACGAATGAAACAATAGAAAGATACGATAATATGCCGAATTTGATAAAATCAATTGATAAGTTTAAGATGATTGAACTAGCGCGTGAGTTTGCGGGTGCTGGAATTAGAGGTTTTGCAGCGGTTTCATCTACGGAAAAAGCATTTATATCTAGCCTAGAAGATAGATTGAATTTTTAGCTCTAGTAGCGGTTAAGGCTAAATTATGGTATAATTAAGCTATGAAAATAGCAATTTTGGGTTATGGAAAAGAGGGAAAATCGGCTGAAAATTATTTTAAAAAATCTGGTGCCGATATACAAATTTTTGATGATTTTAAAAATGAAGATTTAGACAAGATTGATTTTTCTGGGTTTGATTTGGTTTTTAGGAGTCCATCTGTGCCACCAAGAGCTGGAGTTTCCAGCATGACTAGATATTTTTTTGATCATATAAAAGCTCCGGTAATAGGAGTGACTGGTACTAAGGGCAAAGGTACAACATGCTCAATGATTGCGGGAATTTTGAAGGCGTTCGGTAAAAAAGTATTTTTGGTAGGAAACATTGGAAATCCATCAATAGATATTCTGGATGAAGCCGCAGAGAGCGATGTAATTGTTTATGAAATGAGCAGTTTTCAACTTTGGGATATGGAAAAATCACCGAAAATTGCAGTAGTACTTAGAATTGAACCGGACCATCTGAATGTACATAAAGATTTTGATGACTATGTAAACGCGAAAGGCCATATTGCTGAATTTCAGAAAGCCGGTGATAGTGTAATCTACTTTAAAGATAATAAAAATTCTGTGAAAATCGCAGAAAAGAGTGCTGGTAAAAAGATTCCTTATCCTATTATAAAAAAGACTAAGAAATTAACAGAATTATTAAATTCTTTGAAGGTGCCTGGTGAGCATAATAAAGAAAATGCCGAAGCAGCGCTTTTAGCAGTGGCAGAATTTTTTGAAGTTTCTCTAGATGAGCTAATTGAGAAAGATTTTGATAAATTAAAGGATAGTTTACACAATTTCAAAGGTTTACCGCATCATATTGAATTTGTAAAAACTGTAAACGGTGTAGATTATTATGATGATAGTTTTTCGGCTTCTTATCCATCGCTTGAGGTTGCAGTAAAATCTTTTCCGAACAAAAAAGTAATTTTGATTGCAGGCGGCAAGGATCGTGGACTTGATCTTGCACCGATGAAAAAAGCAATTTTTGACGCGCCAAACCTAGAAAAAGCAATATTGATTGGCGAAACACGCTTAAAATTAGCAGAAAATGAAGATGAAAATAAGTATATTTTGGCGGATGATTTTTACACGGCGGTAAAAACTGCGAAAGAATTAGCAGAAAAAACTGACAATGCAATAGTACTTCTTAGCCCCGGTGCAGCAAGTTTCGATATGTTTAAAGATTTTTATGACCGTGGTGATAAGTTTAAGAAAATAGTGGAGGACTTTTAGATGGCATTTAAGTTTTTAGATTATGGTTTTGATAAGGATGGGGCTGTAGCGAGTTTTAGATACGAAGGTGATGACGGCACGGTTTTTGAAGAAAAGGCTAGTTTTTCTAAAAATGACTTAGTGGATTTTGATGAAGAAATTTTGGATTCAGCTTTGTTTTTTGCTTCTGTTGTGATTGGTACATCATATTATAAATCGCATCCAACCTACGAGGTTATTTTAAATAAAGATATTGATAATACGCAAGCGAATATTTTTAATAAAATCTATCAAGAAGGGCTTAGTCAATTTGCGTTTGAAAACAGTCTAAATCGTGATAATTTAGCACATTTTATAGGTGAAGGCGAGGGGGAAATTGCGAGAAAAAGTGGGGCAAAAGATGCGGCTTTGATTCTTGTGAGTGGTGGAAAAGACTCTTTGCTTTCGGCAGAAAAAATCCGTGAAAGTGGCAAAGAATATAAAGTAGCTTATATTTCTAGTTCTGATAGTTATCCAGAAATTATTAATGAGTTTGGTAACCCGATTATTATTCGGCGTTATATTGATAAGGAAGCTTTGAAGCGCGCTGGGGGGTTAAATGGCCATGTACCAGTGACACTAATTAACCAAGTACTTTCTTTAATTCAGGCAATTCTATTAGGCTATAATCATATAGAGTTTGGTATTGGTAGAGAAGGTTTGGAACCGCATGCATGGATTGGTGATTTACCAGTAAACCATCAGTGGTCAAAGACGGCCGAAGCGCAAAGTTTATTAAAAGAATACATCTATAAATATGTGGCGACAGATATTGAGTTTGGTTCTGTTTTAGAAGATAAAACTGAGCTTGAAATTGCCGAAGAGTTTGCAAGGCTATGTTGGGACAAATATGGCGATAAATTCTCGTCTTGTAATATAGCCAATTATAAACAAGATGAAAACAACCGGGATCTAAAATGGTGTGGGCGGTGTGCAAAATGTGCAAATTCGTACTTGCTCTTTGCACCTTTTGTGAAATTTGAAAGACAAAAGCAGATTTTTGGACGAGATTTGTTTACCGATCCAGAAATGACAGAGATTTTTAAGGGGCTACTTGGTGTAGATGGGGTAATGAAGCCGTTTGAATGTATTGCTAGTATAGATGAGCTTCGTCAGGCATATGTATCACGATTGCCGGGGTATGGCGAATTGCCTTTTGTGGTACCGTATCCGAAAGAATAATACTTGCTTTTTTGGCGTTTTATATTACTAATATTGACTTTTTATTGTGTTTGTGCTATAATGATAAGGTTGAGTTTAACTCAGCGGAGCATTTTGATGCTAGTAACTTAAAAGGAGAGTGTATAGTAATGAAGTATACTGCAATGCTTATGATGGTGCTGGCCTGTATAGGGTTGGTAGTTTTAAACGGTCCTGTCGCCGGTGGCGAGATTGGCGCTGAAGCGGCGGATGCTACGACGACTGTCGTTGCAACAGCTGTAGCGGCGTCTAAAGAGGAGTCTACGACTGAGGTGACGACCTCTGAAGAGACTACTAATGAGACTACGACAGAGGAGACGACTGTCAGAGAGACAACTGCCAAAGAAACTACGACCGAAGCGGAAACCGAGAAGAGTGTTGAGTATGATATCAACGCTAATGTTGACGGTAAACATTATTCGCTTGCTAAGTTTAGGCGCGACGGTGAATACTATGATAGCAGTGGGTATAAGTTTACCTGGTATCCGGAAACAGTATTGCCGGGGCCTGGCCTTAATATACCGGGACGTCATGTAAATGATGAAGGGTATGTATGTGACGAGGACGGCAATATTTGTTTAGCATCTACGGAGCTTGCAAAAGGCACTGTCGTGAAAATACCGTTTGGAAATGGTATAGGTGTCGTATATGACAAATGCGTTACCAGTGGAAGAGTGCTGGACGTATACATTCACTAAGAAAAAAATAGTCGCACTTACGTGCGGCTTTTTTTCGTGCCTATAGTGTGTCGATGATTTTGCGAGCCTCTTCTATGGAGTGAGTTTCCATGAGCTGGGCACGGATATCAGAGGCGCCGGGGAAATTGTTGATGTAGATTTTGAAGAAATGCTTGAGAGGTTCGTAGGACGATTTGGAATATTTTTCAAATAAATTGAGGTGTAATTTTAGAAGCTCAGTAAGTTCATCGCGAGTAGGTTGGTGATCGGTGAAGCAATATGGGTTGGCAAATACGCCACGGCCGATCATAAAACCAGCTATTTCGGGATATTTGGCGTGTAAATCCAGGGCCTGGGCGCGATCTTTGATGTCGCCGTTGATGATGAGCTTGGTGTTGGGGCTAATATCGTCGCGAAGTTTGATAATATCAGGGATTAATTCAAAGTGAGCGGGCACTTTACTCATTTCTTTTTTGGTGCGAAGGTGCACGGTGAGAGCCGCTGGGTGTTCTGCTAATAGGACTGGCAGCCATTCTTTATATTCTTCGGGCTGGCTCCAGCCGAGGCGAGTTTTGATAGAAACAGGGAGGTTGGTGGAGGATTTGGCATTTTTGAAGCATTCTATGGCGAGATCGGGAGTGCGGATCATGGCGGCGCCACCGCCGGCTTTGTTGACGTGCTTGTCGGGGCAGCCGAAATTGAGATCCACGCCAGCAAAGCCTAGTGACTCGCAAGCGTGAGCGGTTTCTTTGAAATGCTCGGGGTTTTTGCCCCAGATCTGAGCAATAATAGGAGCGTCGGTTGGTGCGATTTCTAATCTTTCTAGAGCGTTATGGCGGCCTTTTTCGGAGGCGTAAGATGAGACATTGGTAAACTCAGTAAAAAATAAATCTGGGCGGCCAGCGTGAGCGACGACTTGGCGAAAAATAATGTCTGTGACGCCCTCCATAGGGGCTAGGACGAGAAACGGTTTTGGTAGATTTTCCCAGATATTCATCGGTATATTATAACATTTTCTGTGCTATAATTAAATTGCTCACGCTATACTTCGGTCACTGGCGTAGAGAAAAGTTAAAAGCTGTCGGTATTTGTCATTTGTGCCGGTAGCCAGGAGCCAATAAATCGGGCTCGCATAAATGACTCTAATAAATCTAATTTAAAGGAGTCTTTATGAAAAATTTTAACAAAAACCAACAAGAGCAGGTCGAAGTAATGGCCCTTTTCGGTTACGAAATGACCCCCTGTCAGCCGCTGACTTTTAGGCGACGTGGAGAGAGCGAAACCGAAGTGACGGAGCTGATCCGCACACAAATTCGCTTTGCGGGCGGGGTAGCGCTGCATATCTTTGATGTGCTCGTTGGCCGGGAGAGAGTGACGCTCGAGTTCAACTCGCGCGATCTGTCTTGGCACATTATATAATAAAGAGCGCCCCCTGAGGGGCACTTTTTATATAAAAAGTCTTTGCAAAAAGCAAGAGCATGATGGTATAATGGATAAGTAAAATAGTGTGGAGAAAAAAGGGGATCTTTAGTGTTGAAGCTTTTTAGTGAACATAGAGATATTTTGGCTGGAATACTTATGGTCACTGCCGTAGGATTTTTGATTTTATTAAATTCTCCTAGGGCGACGGCATCTTATAAGGCTTCGCTTTCTACATCTGGATCGGTGTCGATAGATGTGTCGGCAGCTGGAAATGGAGCGAACATGGGCGTGGATGAGCTAGGAGTAATAACGACTTGTCCGGAAGGATATACTGTGTCGGTGAGTGGGCCGGCGGATTCGAATTTGTATAGAAATGGCGACAACGCCAGTACTGATATAATTGCACCGTCTAGTGGGACAAAAACAGCCCCCACGTATCTAGTGGGTGATCATTTAAATACTTGGGGATATACGGTAGATGCTGATGCTACGGTACGAAGTAGTAGTTTTATAGGATTGACGAATAATCTGACTACGGTGTTTTCGACTAATACTGCATCGGCAGAAGAAGGTGACGCAATAACGGTGAAATATGGAGCATCTGTTTCTAGTGAGCTTTCAGTGGGTACATATAAGATGTCCAATAACGCGGCGATAACTTATTATTTGACAATGAATGGCGAGTGTCCATTTGCGGCACCAGAAATAGTAGAGGTGGTGGGTAATCCAACGGAGTGGACGAATCAGTCAGTGGTCTTGACAGTGGTGCCGGATGTAGAAAAAGAAGAAAATCAGTTTTCCTTTGATGGTGGCGAGACTTGGCAAGATTCGCCGAGCAAGACTTTTGATGAAAATCAAGATAATATTGAAATAAGAATTAAAGATACTAGTAATAATACTGTGAGCGAGCCAGAAATAGTAAGCATTACTAAAATCGATAAAACTCCACCGAGTATTGCAATAGATGGGGATAGACTAATTGCCACTTTGGATGAGGATGTTAGCTTGGATACCTTGGTGGCAACCACAGATGATTTGTCGGGACTGAATGAAGATGGATTGGTGGTGACCAGGAATGATGTAGTAATTACAAATTCGAACTATTTTACTTATCCTGGATGGTATGAAATTAATTTGAAAGCAGTGGATAACGCTAGTAATGAGACGGATCTTGATTCGAGTATTTTGATAAGATGGCCAACTGGTGGTAAGTATGCAGTGAGAAAGACAGAATTGGATGGCGCTGGTGTAGTTAGCACTGGTATGGCGACCGATCCTGCGCTTTCTGGTTTGTATGCTGATACTGCAGACACTGGGCTGGACAGCACGCTGCCGTTTAGCAGTAAATACTATTATTCTGGTCCGGGCGTAGATAATAATTATTTGAGTTTTGCGGGTAATACGTATCAAATTCTGAATGTAGCAGTAAATGACAGTATGAAATTAATTAGTGATGTATCGAGTAGGGATGTAAGATATAGTAGTAGGAAGTTGTTTGAGTCTGGGAGTTATATGGATGCGGCGGACTGGAATACTTGGTGGGACAATAAGAGTTTGTACGAAAGTAATGATACCCGTTATAGAACTTTTTCTGACAATGAAAGCGCGCACATTGCCGAGGCGACTTTTTATGCAGGGAGGTTTACGAAGGATGCTACACCGACTCTGGCTGCTACTATAAATATGGAACGAACTTCGGCAGTGAATATCGGAGCAGATTCGGCGGCATTCACCGGACATTTTGCATTCCCCAATGTAAGTGACTTTCTTAAGGCTTGTAATCAAATGAACTCAGTATACAATATTACTACATCTCAGTCTAATTCATCTATCTTTAAGGTTTGTTCATATTTGCAAACTAAAGACGAACAGTGGACGATGAATTCAAAAAATGACACAAGTACAGACAATGATTTTTGGGTATTAGACCCAACAATTGTGGGAAATAATAGAATAGTGTCGAGGACGTATTACTATTATGAAAAATATCGTCCGGTGTTTTATTTGACTAGCGATACGATATTGTCGGGTACTGGTACTAGCGCTGATCCATATACGGTGCAAGAGGATTGGGATTGGTTTGACAATACACAGATGTTGCAGTAAGCTGTGATATAATTTTAGAGTATGCAAGAACTTGAGAAGAGATTGGCGTGGCTAGAAGCTGATTTTTTGAAGGTGCACGAAAAGTTGGATATTGTGGGAAAATTAGAGAAGATTGCGGAGTTGGAAAAGCAAGTAGCAGATCCAGATATTTGGAAAGATGTAGAAAGTGCGACTGCCAAAAACCAAGAATTGGCAAGATTACAGAGTGAAACTCAGCCATATGAGCTACTAAAGACACAAATTGCCGATCTTAAAGAGTTGATGGCAATGAGTGATGACGATATGAAGGATGAGTTTGCCGAGCAGGTTGCGGCGATGGAGAATGAATTCATAGAATTAAAGAAAGCACTGCGTTTTAATGGGCCATATGATGGCAAGGATGCAATTATTCGGATCACCTCTGGAGCAGGTGGCACAGAGGCAATGGATTGGGCCAGCATGCTAGAGCGAATGTATCTAAGGTATTTTGAGCGTAAAGGTTTTAAGGCGGTGTGTATTGAGCGGGTAGAGGGGGAAGAGGCAGGTATAAAGACTGCGGTATATGAGGTGAGTGGCGCGAACGCTTATGGACTACTAAAATCTGAGCATGGAGTACATCGGCTGGTGCGGTTGTCGCCATTTAATGCGAATAATTTGCGTCAGACTTCTTTTGCTTTGGTGGAGGTTTTGCCAGTGATCAAGGCTGATACAGAAGTAGTGATAGATGATAAAGATCTGAGGATAGATGTATATCACTCTGGTGGGCATGGTGGGCAGTCAGTTAATACGACGAATTCGGCGGTGAGGATTACGCATCTACCGACTAATACGGTGGTAGCGATCCAGAATGAGCGTTCGCAGCTGCAAAATAAAGAAAAGGCAATGGAAATCCTTAGGGGTAAATTGGTGCAGATGCAGCTAGAGCAGCATGCGGAGACGATTGGAGAATTGCGCGCTGGTGAGTCAGCTGGGTGGGGCCAACAGATACGAAATTATGTGCTGCAGCCGTATAAATTGGTAAAAGACACACGCACTGGCTATGAGGAAACTGATCCAGATGCGGTACTAGATGGTAAGATCGATGGCTTGATTGATAATTATTTGGAAAATAATTAGAAAATTTATAGATATTGACTTTTTATTGCGTTTGTGCTATAATTAGAGTTGTAGGCCCTGCTTAGGAGGTGGTAGATATGGGCGCTAAGATCATTTCAATTACTGATGCCAGAAAAAAAGAAAAACACGATGCTTTTGTTTGGGCAATGAGCGAACAGGAACGTTTGGGATGCATTGCCGAGCCGTTGTCTCTCAATTTTGAACGGGATGATATGGATTGCGACAAAGACGGTTGTGTGATTTCTATTTTTCAAGATGACGATACCGGCAAGGTGGTATTACGCAGAGATTGGATGAGTGACATGGGGGTAAAATATGACTTGATAGTCAATTTCCCGGAAATAAAAAAACGAGCTCCAAGATCAGTGAACTTCATGCTCGAGAATGCGATAAAATTATATCGTTATTATGATGGTCCAAATGGCGGAGTTACCCGTAAGGTTGACCATTGTTGGTAAAAGTAAAAATGAGCCCTCCGTATTGGAGGGCTTTTATTTTTACTTTGCTATGCGCCAGTCGTTATCTAGTTCACTGCTCTTAGCTTCTTCCGGAGTTTCGAATCGATCGCCTTGTGAATTGACGTATGTTGTACCTGGTGTTTGATTGGTAAGTTTATTTTCCGATTGGGCGCGTGGGTTGTTCTTTTGAGATGTAAGTTTATTTTTTTCAATTTCTTCTACGCGTTTTTGATCCTCAGCGAGGATTTCGTCGATTTTTTCTAAATGTTTATTCATGTCGGCGAATGCAGCTCTGAGCTCTGCCATGCTACGTTTAAACATAGCTTCTCTTTTGGCTTCATATCTTTCTTTTTGTTCTGCTAGTTTTGCTTCGGATTCTTTATCCCATTCTTCTTCAAAAGCTGCGTTTTCTTTTTCCAATTCGGCTTCTTCTTGAGCGTAGAGATCATTGACGCGGTTACCTATTTGGGCATTGTAGTAACTTTGGTCTAAATCGTTCCTAGAAATATCCCCAGTTTCGGAAGTGCCGTAGCCGTGTTCGTCTGAAGTCGGTCCGACTTCTTCGGAGATTGTCTCATCTGTTTTGGCTTCTTCTAAATCTGTGGATGGTATGATCGGTGTGCCGTCGTTGATGTCTACTGGCGAGAAGTTGTAGTTTTCCATAAGAGTTTCCTTAGTTATTATGGTTAGATTATAGCATAGGTGAAGTTAAAAACAAGAGGGAAGCGATTTTGCTATTGACGTTTTTTGTTTTTGTGCTATAATTAGGTTTGAGGTGCCGTGATTGGCTATTTTTGTGGCCTTTTGCCGCCCTCTAGATTTTGCCGGCGGGCACAAACGCAGGAGGACATCGCCTATGATGTTTAAAAATCTAACAGTAAGGGAGTTATTATTAACTCTCAACGACGCCAGAGTTGCAGAACTCTTTCATGAAGGGTTGGCGACCAATAATTCAATTATGGCTATGCCGGCCATGAGCGAATTATTTCGCAGAGGAGACATAGATTCGATCTATGCAAATCTGTGGGATGCTATCGTCAATGAGAAGGTGTTCCTTGGAACGCAGTTCACAGTGACTCTGGGTAATGTCCTGACCCTTTTGGGTGACAGGGACAAAAAACTCAAAGTATTGGGCGAGGAGTTCGTAAATTACGGATCTCCTGGAGTAAAGGGAAGAATAGAAGATATTTTAGATCCGAAAAATAATTCTTGATTCCCGCCCCGGTGTTATGCCGGGGTATTTTTTGTGTAAAATATGTTATTATTATTGACAAAAATAAGTATGTGTGATATAATTACGGGAGTTTTGCTGCAATTGTGGCAAGACGGACTTTTACGTGCGTAGTTGAACTACGCAATAGAATGAGGACTGAAACGGCTATTTTGAAAGGATAGTACGGCCCAAGACTGAAACAAAAGTGTTTCGACTTTGGGTGGCCAGAGGTCGGGTGGTATAAGCGCTTTTTTGCGTGAAGCCCATGGCAGAAAGGAATTCGTTATGATGAATTTCTCTTTCATGTCTGAACTAATGTTTGAAGAGATCATTAACGGGTCTATCGACTTTGTGGTCAAGCCTCGTGATAACGAGGGTTACCATATGATGGTAGGTTACCCGAATGGTTTCTCAGTTTCCGTTGATAAGCTTGGCGATGGTCATGGTTATGACGATGCCTTGTGGGAGCTCGCACTATGCTATGATGACGCGTTTCGCTTTGATGCGCCAATTGCGAGTTTTGTAGTTGGCTATTTGAAGGATCATGAAGTCATAGGATATTGCGATCGTGTTCGCGAGCTATCAGAAGATGATCTTCGTTTGGACTATGATCCAAATGAGTATCGTAGTGAGCTTTACGGATACAGTAAGACTAGTGAGGACGAATACGACTAACAACTACGCATTGGCGTACTTTAAGATCTAAGGAGGATAACGTCTATGTTGCGGGCCGGTGACGGCCCGCTGAACCCATGCTACGCTTTCTGTTTTGGGAAGGCTTTTAGTGATTATAGATTTTGACTATGTACTATTTAAAGGAGAAAACCATGAAAGAAAAAGCATTAAGTTTTGGGATCGTTAGTAAAATTATCGGTGATATTATTTTATGTATTTATGTATATACATTGGTTTATCGCCCAGGTTCGTTTGATAGATTTACTGCCACAGCAATTATATTTATCGTATTTATAGCTAATATATATTGCTTAGTATTCGGAATAATCAATGCAGTAGAGGCTTCAAAGCGACACAAAAAAGACGCTAAAAATAGCGACTAAAAATGTCCCCGGCAGCCAGCCGGGGCTTTTTAATGGTGGGAATCAAGCAGAGGCGTGAGACGCGGCGTCTTCTTTTGAGCTTTCTTTTAACTCATTAAATTTGTCTACTATCATTTTGCCAAGGCCAGTTAAATCTTTGCATTCTGGGAAAGATTCTAAAAGATCGTCGATTAGTTTTTGTTGATTTGGGCCAGGGTTGTTAATGCTAAAATCCTCATCATAAAGATTTTCGTCAATATACGCAATATAAAATTCTGCTGGGCTGATATTCTTTTTTCCGCCGGATGATAAATATTCTAAAACTTTTCTTTCTGTTTTGTACGATCGTCCTCCAAAAGACTCTATGTTGTTCAACGCTTCGTTATCAATATTAGAATACTTGCTCAAATCAACTATTTTCATGATACGATTGCAAATACTTTCCGTTAAGGCTTCATTAAAAATTCTTCTCGCTTTTTCATTGTTACCGAATAGTATGTCATCTCCAGACGCAGCGTGTGTTAGTTCGTGGTAAAATGTGCTTAATCCTGTAGGATATAATTTTCCATGATTTTTTAAACATAGATCAAGCCTTAAATTTATTTTTTTATTTCTAATGAAAGAATGCCCTGCATATTCACACGTTCCGCCAATTTTATAAAGTTCATCGGAAGTTTCCCTATATGCATTAATGGCATCTAATAGACCGTATTCTACGCTAAAAGCGTCCTCAGATTCGTCATTCAAAAGTTTTACTTTTTCTTCGAATTCTTTTGGAAGAATATTATATTTGCTAGCGATATGTACATAGTTTTTATAATCATTAGCATAAGAATTTAACTCACGAAAAATATCTTTGCTTTCGTCTGATGCGCGATTGTGGTACCAAGAAATAAAATTTTTGATAGTTTTGTCAGGGATAATGTATTCTTCGCTATTGCCTTTTTCAGTTATTTTACTAGTAAAATCATAGACTTCGGGGACTTTTTCACCAAAGACCGCGGCAAAAACCTTCACCTCTGTCCTTGTTTCACATTTTTCTGGTCGGATTGTCCTCATGATGAAATGGTCTTCGGGTCTTATTAAATCTGAAAATATTTCATTTTGCATCTTTTTTATAGAGTCTGGAGCCTTAGCTAGTGGCTCTCGTATCTCTTTTTCTACATCATATTCTTCTGAGATATATTGATCAATTCTTTTATTGAGGATATGAATAAAATGATCATGTAATTCAGGATAATTATATCTTTCAACTGCCCCTAAATTAAGGTCAACGGAATATGCACTATTTAGAGCCGTTTGGCCGAGCAGGCGTGAATTTTTGGGAGTTGAATCTTCTATAGATTTGGCGAATTCTACTGGGTCGAAATTATTTGGCCTAGGTACTTTTTCTGACATTTTACCTCCTTTTGATATAAGTATAGCAAAAAATAGCCATTAGAGCGAAAAATATAGATCTCCCGTGAGACGAGCAGACCTTATCCGCATAGGTCCGCTCCGAAAGGGGATTCAAGCGCAAACCTAAAACTAAAAAAGTTACTGTTCAAATAGAAGAGCAGTGACTCGCTCTTAAGTGAAATTATTGTAAAGGTCAATAGGATGGGCAGACTGTATCTTGACTTTTTATTGTGTTTGTGCTATAATTTATGAAGCTGAGTTTTGGCTCGGTGGGGTGTTTTTGCACCAGTAAATTAAAAAATATACCTTGAGGGGGACTACAGAAATGACAAAATGTAAAAAGGCGAATGAACTGAAATCGTTTGAGGAAATTGGCGTAAGCCAAGCTGTAATTTCGTTGATGGGCGATCATTTTCCTATCAGTGGTGTAATTTTGTCCGCGAGAGTGGGTACGTTGGCTGATGATTTGGCGCAGAAAATAGAGGATCCTGATCAGGCAAGGAATTGTTACCTGGAGATTCAGAATGCGCTAAACAAAGCTGGCTATATTCGCCATGATTTTAACGAATATCAGACAAGCTTTAATTGGTTGGCTTTGATAATTGGCGCAATGAGCGGCAATTATGACGAAAGCTTCACAGATGAGCAATCAAACATTTACAGAGGCTTAAAGTATTTTTCGAATGAAAAATATGAGCAGTTTGTCGGAACTTCAGAATCAATAATGGAGGCTTTGCATGCAGCACTCGAAGCTGCTCTCGATGACGAGTATGGTTTGATCAAATGTATCTTTGGCCTAAAGGATGGCATTTGTAGAGATATCTACAGTATTGCAAAGATCTTGGGCGAAGAGGACGAATCAGTGATTCGAAATCGTAGAGATAAAGCATTGGGTAAATTGATTGCAATTTTTGACACTTCGATTTTTAAAACAGCATTTTGTAAAGATTTTGATGTGTAGGGAGGTGAAAAAATGCAGAAATATTTTCAGCTGACTAACGCCATGGTGCGCAAGTCTCGTAGTGGCAATTTGATGAATATTGACCAAAAAATAGTAGAAGAGGAGCTGAAAGACTTCTTTGATAACTGTGGTTTGAGCCCGTATTTAAAAAGGGATCTCAAAAAGATAGAGAGAAGGTTGCGAAGAAAATCCAAGCTTCATATCTTGTATATTCGTCATAATGATGATGCAGTGCCATATGCAAAAAAGACGATTGTCGGCTTTGCTACGAGGTGCATACGCTGGTACGACCCTGGGTTCAGGGAATACCAGTATTGCTGGGATTAATCTGCAAAACGATCGGGAGGCTATATTGCCTCCCATTTTCGTGATATTACTATTGACAAAAATAAGCATGTGTGGTATAATGAGGGTATGCACATTAAAATAACTATCGGGGAGGGATAGAATATGACTTTTTTCGTATTGATCTTTGATGCATTGATGGCGATTGCTTCAATCATCATGCTGAGCCTTGGGGTAGCAGCAGAGACAGTGCAGTGTGTGATGCTTGGCGGAACACTTGGTATTATTGTTTTGATTGCGGTTATATCGGACAATATTCGTTTTCCGGCGGGCCTGCAGGCTGTGATTGCTTTATTGCTGTTTTTCTCTTCGCTCGGTACGGATTTATCGCATAAGATTATCGCTTTGGCGGCGTTGGTTGCGGTAGAGATCATCATTATGGTGATTTGGTTTCTGTTTTACAGAAAAAGAATCAAAAATGATGTGTATGAAGAAGATAGCGAATAAGTTAAAGATGAAACTGCTCCGGTGAAACTCCGGGGCTTTTTCTTGTAAAAATATAGTAAAATAGGGGTTGAAAAAGGGGCGGATGTGTGCTATAATGTGAGAGTTATCTAGACATAAGGTGAGGTCTGAAGTCGAAGGATGGAAGAAACCGGCCTAAAAGTCTAGTTTTAATAGTGTAAAGTTTTGTCTGGTGTACAGAGATAAAACTTTCGAAATTGCTTGCTATAGGCGAGTGTGGTAGTTTTGCCTGTTGTACAGAGGCAAAACTCTAAATAATCAAACAAAATAAAGGAAAGGAATAGGATGCAAGTCATTCTCGGCACCAAAATTGGTATGACCCAGATCATCGGCGATACGGGTGAAGTTACGCCAGTAACTATCCTCCAAGCTGGCCCTTGCACGGTGACTCAGATTAAAACCGTCGATACTGATGGTTATAACGCTGTGCAGGTGGGATATGGTCAGGGTAAGAATCTGAGCAAGTCGGTATCTGTCCATGTAAAAAAGGCTGGTGAAAATATCAATCCTAAAGTCTTGAAGGAGTTTCGCGTAGAAGAGATTCCTGAAGGGATGAAGCTCGGCGATAATCTTACTGTGGATAGCTTTAAGCTAGGTGATAAGGTAGCCGTAACTGGGACGAGTAAAGGTAAGGGTTTTGCTGGTACAGTGAAACGTTATAACTTTAACGAATCCCGTAATACGCACGGTTTTAAGGGTAATATCCGCCGTGTAGGTTCGATTGGTTCGATGTATCCACAAAAAGTCTGGAAGGGCAAGAAAATGCCAGGCCGCATGGGTCACGACCAAGTAACCGTAAAGAATCTCGTAGTCGCTTATATCGACGCGGAAAATAACCTGATCGGTCTAAAAGGCGCTGTGCCTGGCCCGAAGAAAGGTATTGTAAGCGTGGAGGGAAAGGAGTAATATGGCGACGTTGAATAAAGATATCTTTGGACTAAAAGTAGAAAATCATGAGCTCGTAAAACTTGCTTATGATGCTTATCTTGCAAACTCACGTTCTTCACACGCTAAAACTTTGAAACGTGGCGAAGTACGTGGTGGCGGTAAGAAACCATGGAGACAAAAAGGTACCGGTCGGGCACGTTTTGGCTCTACCCGTAACCCGATTTGGCGTCATGGTGGCGTGGCATTTGGTCGCACTGGCGAAGAGAACTTCACCAAGAAAATCGCTAAATCTTCAAAGCGTTTGGCCGTACGTCAGGCTTTGTCAATGAAGAATGCAGATAAGGCTGTATTTGTGCTTGATCCAGCAGTAAAATTTGACGGTAAGACTAAGACAGCTGCCAAAGTTTTGAAAGATATGAAGCTTGATGGCAAAAATGTACTCGCAGTAGCAGCTGAAAAAACTCCAGAAGTTCTTCGCTCTACTAATAATTTGTCGAATGTAAAGCTAGTGCGTGCTACATATCTTAATGTTTTCGATATTATGAATGCAGATGCGATCATATTTAGTGAAGCAGCTCTTAAGGAGACTGAAAAATGGCTAATGGGAGAGGAGAAGTAAGATGGCAGAAGAAATCAAATTGAACCTCTTAGAGCCACGCGCTACCGAAAAAAGCTATCTTGAGCAAACTAACCGGATTTACGTTTTCCCTGTGAAGCGTACGATGGGTAAGCAAGAGATTGCTAGAATGGTAGAAAAAGAGTTTAACGTGACCGTAACTGATGTACGCACGTTGATCCGTAATGGTAAAAAGACTAAATACAGCAAAGGTAAGCACGCTTATCCTGGTACAACTTATCGCCAAGATAAGAAGTTTGCTTACGTAAGGCTGAAAAAAGGTGACTCTATCAAAGTATTTGAAGAGCAAGAAGAAACTAAAACCAGCGCAAAGGAAGCTAAGACCGACAAAAAGGCCAAGGCGGACAAGAATGCAGGGAAGGAGAATAAATAATGGCAATTAAGGCTTATCGCCCGATTACGCCGGCTCAACGTCAAAAGACCACTCAGGATTTTGATCAAATTACGACAAAGAAGCCGATGAAGTCGTTACTTAAGGCGAAAAAACAACAAGCAGGTAAGAACAACCAAGGTCGTATTACGGTGCGTCACCGTGGTGGTGGTGTAAAACGTCATTATCGTATTATGACTTATAAATTACCACAAGATTTGACCTTTACTGTTGAAGAGATCGAATACGATCCAAACCGTAGCGCTCGTATCGCGCGGGTAAAAGATCAAAATGGTGTGTATTATTATGTGCTCGCTGACACCAAGATGACCAAGGGTAGTACTTTCAAGACTGGCAAAGACGTAGAAGTTGAAAACTCTAACCGGATGCCACTTGAAAATATCCCAGTTGGTACTTTCGTGTATGCGATCGAGCTAGCACCTGGCAAGGGTGCCCAAATGGTACGCGCAGCTGGTAGCTCGGCGCAGCTGATGGCAAAAGAAAATGGCTATGCCACTATCAAGATGCCATCCGGTGAGGTGCGTAAGGTGTTGGTAACTTGTGAAGCTTCGATTGGTACCGTATCGAACGAACAACACCAGAATATCAAGATTGGTGCAGCCGGACGTCGCCGCCGTAAGGGTATCCGCCCAACGGTGCGTGGTGTTGTGATGAACGCCACAGACCACCCACATGGTGGTGGTGACGGTGGTCGTCACGGGTCTGGTAAGGCTCCACGTACACCATGGGGTCAGTTGACGCTTGGTTACCGTACTCGTCATAATAAGAAAACTAATAAAATGATCGTGCGTAGTCGTCACGAAGGAAAGAGGAGATAATGTCTAGGAGTCTTAAAAAAGGTCTATTCGTAGACTACAAACTCGCCAAGAAAGTTGCTGCTCTATCTAGCGAAGATCGCACCGTGATCAAGACTTGGGCTAGAAGTTCGACGATTTCGCCAGAAATGGTGGGGCGGACGATTGCTGTGCATAACGGCAAGGTACACGTACCAGTCTTTATTTCGGAAAATATGGTAGGCCACAAACTCGGTGAGTTTGCCCCAACTCGTAAGTTCCGCCGTCATGGTGGTAAAAAAGCTGCAGAAGCTGCGGCTGCGAAAGGAAAGGGTTAAAATATGGCGGAAACTTATTTTGCACACGCATATGAAAAAGGTATCGATAGCCAGCCACGCAAAACTAATATCGTAGCTAGCTTGGTACGTGATCGTTATGTAGCAGATGCGATAGTGATCTTGGAGCATACTCCGCGTCGCGCTGCGCGCGCAGTTCTAAAAGCGATTGAGTCTGCTAATGCTAATCTTCTTAACAATTCGAAGGTCAGCATTGATCCAAAAACTATCAGAATCGCACGTATTTTCGTAACCAGTGGTACCAGGATGCGCCGGTATAAGCCAGCATCACGTGGTCGTGCATTACCATTTGAGAAGATTAGTAGTAATATATTCGTCGAGGTCGCCGGCGAAGAGAAAGTTAAAAAGGTCGCTGAAAAACCAGCTGAAAAGGCTGCAGCGAAAAAGGAGAAAAAGTAATATGGGTCAGAAGGTTAATCCCATCTCTTACCGTCTCCAGATCAGCAAAGATTGGTCGAGTAAGTGGTTTACTCGCAAAGCAGACTTTCGTCGCTGGCTGCTGGAAGACGACAAAATCCGCAAGACGATCGAAGATCGGTTTAAGAGCCGCCCAACGATTGCGCGGGTGAACATCGAACGCTCCGCTAACCTAACTACGATTACGATTTTGACAGCGAAGGCTGGTGCGGTAATCGGTAAACAGGGTGCGGGTATCAATGAACTCAAAAAACAGCTCGAGAAAATCGTGGATGGTCCAATTCGGATCAACGTAGAAGAAGTTAAAAAACCAGAACTCAATGCTAAGCTCGTAGCTGAGAATATCGGTTTTCAGCTAGGTAAGCGGATGAACTTCCGCCGCGCTGTAAAAATGGCACTGCAATCTACTATGAATGCTGGTGCTAAAGGTGTGCGTATCGAGGTGGCAGGCCGTCTAAATGGTGCTGAGATGAGCCGTCGCGAGAAGTTTATCGAAGGCTCGGTTCCTCTACACACTTTGCGTGCTGATATTGATTACTATTGTAATCACGCTCAGACTGTGGCTGGTGTAATTGGCGTAAAGGTCTGGATTTATAAGGGGGAAAAGTAAGATGGCTATTTTAATTCCAAAGAAAGTACCACATCGTAAGGTACGTAAAGGTAAAAACGAAGGTATCGCTACGCGCTGTAATACTGTGGCGTTTGGCGAATATGGTTTGATGTCGCTAGACAACGAGCGGATTACTAGCCGCCAGATTGAGGCAGCACGTCAGGCAATCACACGTTATCTCAAGCGTGGCGGTAAAATCTGGATTCGAATTTTCCCGCATACTCCAGTATCTAAGAAGCCTCTCGACGTAAAAATGGGTTCCGGTAAAGGTGAACCACAATTTTACGTAGCGAAGGTGAAGGCTGGGACAGTGATGTTTGAGGTAGCTGACGTAGCCGAAGAAAAGGCGCGTGAAGCCTTGAGACTAGCTTCACATAAGTTGCCAGTAAAATGTAAAATAATTAAGAAAGAGGAGTTCTAAGATGGCACACACTTTGATTGGTACCGTGACGTCCGACAAGCGCGATAAGACCATTACCGTCTCCATCGTAAGTCGCGAGACTCACCCTCTTTATCGTAAGCAGTACACGAAGACTCGTAAATACACTGCTCACGATGAGAAGAACGAAGCGAAAAAGGGTGATCGCGTACAGATCGCACAGACTGCGCCGATTTCCAAAACTAAAGCTTATACTTTGGTAAAGGTGATTGAGCGTTCACATGGTACAGTTGAACTAAAAGAAGACGTCAATAAAGCTTACGAAGCTGAGAAGATTGGCGCTGACGAGATCGCAAAAGCTAAAGCTGCTGAGGAAGCCGCAAAAACTGAAAAGGCCGACAAAGTAGAAGGGGAGGAAGCTTAAATGATACAACAAGAAAGTAGATTGAAAGTTGCTGACAACAGTGGCGCTAAGGAGCTTGGAGTAATCCGCGTGCTTGGTGGTACACGGGCGCGCTATGCTCGGGTTGGTGATATTGTTACCTGCTCAGTAAAAGAAGCTGCACCGAACGGCAACATCAAGAAAAAAGCCGTAGTGCGTGCTGTAATCGTGCGTACACGTCAACCAATTCGTCGTCCAGATGGTTCGACCATTCGTTTTGACGAGAACGCAGCGGTAATCGTAAACGATGACAAGACTCCAAAGGGTACTCGTGTATTCGGGCCAATTCCTAGGGAGCTACGCGACAAGGGCTTTATGAAGATTATCAGCTTAGCACCGGAGGTACTCTAAAATGGCACAGAATTTGAAGATTAATGACAAAGTCCGTGTTATCTCGGGTGATAACAAAGGTAAAGAAGCTAAAATCGTAAAGATTGACGCTAAGGCTGGCAAAGCTTGCCTTGAAGGTATCGGCATAGTAGAACGTCACATGAAAAAATCTTATCTAAACCCAGCGGGTGGTAAGAAAACTATTCATGTAGGAATTGATCTGTCGAATTTGAAGCTAGTCGAGGCGGCAAAATACGAGAAAACTGCAAAGAAGGCTGATAAAAAAGCTGACAAGAAAGACGCTAAAGCAAAGAAAGGGGCTAAATAATGGCGGAAAAGAAAACGGCTGCTAAGGCTACGGCTAAAGCACAACCACGCCTCAAAGCTCTCTATAATAACGAGCTGAAGGCGAAACTACAAAAAGAGTTAGGTCTTGATAATATTAATCAAGTGCCAGAGCTTAAAAAAGTGATCGTATCTTCGGGTGTGGGTAAGAAACGCGAAGACAAGAGATTTACCGAGACGGTAGAACTAACCATCTCGAAAATCACTGGCCAAGCGGCGACATCTAGACTCGCAAAGAAATCGATCGCCGGATTTAAGATTCGTAAAGGTATGGGTGCGCCAGTAGGCTATCTCACGACTTTGCGCAACGACAAGATGTATGAATTTGTTGATCGCTTGATTAACGTTGCATTGCCACACGTACGTGATTTTCATGGCGTGAGCCGCACTGCGTTTGACAAGCAAGGTAACTACAATTTGGGCCTTAAAGAGCAGACTGTGTTCCCAGAAATTACATTTGAGGATGCATCGGTTCTACATGGTCTAGAAGTAACGTTTATAATTAAAAATGGTTCAAAGGAAGGAAGCACCAAATTGCTAGAACTCTTCGGAATGCCGTTTGAAAAGGAGGCTAAGTAGTATGGCTAAGAAATCTGCAGTCCTCCGCGACGAAAAACGACGCAAAATGTACGAAAAATATAAAGCCAAGCGTGCAGAGCTCAAAGCGGCAGGCGATTTGGAAGGTTTACAAAAACTTCCACGCAACGCTTCGCCAACTCGGCTGAAAAACCGCGATATGCTGGACGGGCGTCCACGCGGCTATATGCGCCAATTTGGTCTTTCACGTATTAATTTCCGGGAAAAAGCAAGCAAGGGTGAGATTCCTGGTATAACTAAGAGTAGCTGGTAGGAGAAAGGAGAAGAATATGTCATTACAATCAACAGATCAAATCGCTGACCTCATCACTCGTATTCGTAATGCTGTGATGGTTGGTAAAAATGAAATTCTCGTTCCTACTTCGAAGTTGAAAACTCAAGTTGTAGACGTACTAGCCAAAAATGGCTACGTAGCAGGATTTGAGGTAATTGACGGCAAGCCACGTGGTGTGCTAAAAGTTACAATCAACGAAGCTGGTACTAATGCCAAGATCAACGAGATTTCTAAAGTATCTAAGCCAGGCCGTAGAGTATACTCGGCGGCTGATGATTTGCCAGTAGTAAAGTCTGGCCGCGGTATGATTATCGTGTCTACTTCTAAAGGCTTGATGACCGGTCGCGAAGCGAAGAAAAATCGCTTGGGCGGTGAAATCTTGGTGAAGGTTTGGTAATACAGACTACGCTATAAAAATAGCCTCTTTTGGGGCTATTTTTGTGCTATAACAGAAAGATAGCATGAAAATCTCCCAGAAATGGGAGGTTTTCTCTTGTAAATAGGGATATTTTGTGATATAATTGTACGGATATTAACAATAAGGGAAAAGATATGAGTCGTATCGGAAAACAACCCATCGAGATTCCGGCGGGAGTGACAATCACGGTCGGCGACAGTGAGATTACTGTTGCAGGCCCGAAGGGTCAGCTCATCGTCCCGGTGCAGCCAAAAACAAAGGTTGCCATTGATGGTACTACGGCTACTGTCACCCGTGAGGATGACGAGCCAAAATCTCGAGCTTGGCATGGTCTGCAGCGTGCATTACTCAATAATGCGGTGGTAGGCGTGACTAAAGGCTACGAGAAAAAACTAGAAGTAAATGGTGTGGGTTTTCGCCTATCTGGTGGTCCACAAGAGATCGAGATGGCGCTTGGTTTTTCACATCCGGTGAAATACAAAGCCCCAGAAGGCGTGACGCTAACCACTAATAAGATGGAAATTACAGTATCTGGCATCGACAAACAAAAAGTTGGTCAGGTAGCTGCAGAGATCCGCAGCCTCAAGAAGCCTGAACCTTATAAGGGTAAAGGTATTAAATATGCTGACGAAGTAATTCTTCGCAAGGCAGGAAAGGCGGGTAAGAAATAATGAATAAGGTATTTAGAGCAAAAAGGACTCGTGCCAAGATTCATGGTACAGTTGAGAGGCCACGCCTCACGGTGAATTTTAGTAATCAGCACATCACCGCGCAAATTATTGATGATGACAAGAAGATGACTTTGGCTTATGCGACTACAGTAGGTACCAAGATGACTGGTACTAAGACCGAAAAAGCCGCTAAGATCGGTGCAGAGATTGCTAAAAAAGCAAAAACTGCTAAGGTAAAACAGGTTGTCTTTGATCGTGGTGCAAAGCTATATGCAGGGCGGATGAGCGCGCTTGCCGATGCAGCCCGCAAGGAAGGATTGGAGTTTTAATATGGTTGATACTGATAAAAAAGCCCCAAGAGTAATTAATAAGTCTGGCACCCTCAAGATGGAGGATAAAGTTGCTGCGACTAAGCAGGCTCGTGATATCGCTGGGCGCAAAATGGATCGTCGCAATCGTCGCGATCGCGTACGTGCCGAAGCTGGGCCAAAAGAATTTGACGAAATTACCATTGCTGTAGATCGCGTATCACGTACGGTGGCTGGTGGTCGCCGGATGCGGTTTAAGGCACTTGTTGCGATTGGTAACCATAAAAACAAAGTTGGTGTGGGTGTAGCTAAGGGCAATGACGTAACTACAGCGGTAGCAAAAGCTACTTCCAAAGCTAAGAAATCAATGATTACCTTTAATATGGACGGCGAGACGGTATGTCATGAGACTCGTACTAAGGTAACTGGTGCTGATGTATTGATTAAGCCAGCGGCGCCGGGTACTGGTATTATTGCCGGCGGTACAGTACGTTCGATCATTGGTCTTACTGGCGTAAAGAACTTGATTTCGAAATCGCTAGGTAGTACCAATAAGGTGAATATTGCTTACGCGGTGATTGAAGGCTTGCGCCAACAGGTACCTAGAGCTGAGTGGACTGGTGTCAAGCTAGAGAAAAAGGCTGAAAAACCAGCAACTAAGGCTGAAGTCAAAAAGCCAGTGGCGAAGAAAACTACCGCCAAGAAGTCCGCTAAAAAGGAGGACAAGTAATGAAATACAATGATTTAAGCGTAAATAAGAATACTCGCCCTTCTCGTAAAGGTCGTGGTATTTCAGCTGGGCAGGGTAAGACTGCTGGGCGTGGTACTAAGGGTCAGAAATCTCGTACTGGCCATCGCAAGATGCCAGCTGGGTTTATGGGCGGCCAACGCGCTATCATGCAGGCTGTGCCAAAGCTTAAAGGTTTTAAATCTATTCATCCAAAGGCTGAGGTGGTTTATACTGATCGCCTAAACGAGCTTAAAGGTAAAGTAGATAACTATACTTTAGCGGAAGCTAGCCTAATTTCGAGCCCATTTGTGAAGGTAAAGGTGATCTCGCGTGGTGAACTCACCAACAAGATCGATCTTGAGACGCAATTTGCATCGAAGACAGCTGTAGAAGCTATCAAAAAGGCCGGTGGGTCGTTTAAGAAAGTTGCAATCTTAAAGCGCCCATCCACTAAAGAGGCTAAGTAAAAAATAACCCCGAAAGGGGTTATTTTTTGTGGTATAATAATATATCAGTATTACAGGAGTTATTATGGACGAAAAGGAATTGAAAACTAGCCCAAAGCAACGTTTCTTTATTATTTTGATCGCAGTGATTATGCTGGGGTCGATTATCGCGAGCTATGCAGCGATTGTGATAAATGGGAGTAAGACATCTGATACAAGCGAAACGGGCGCCGAAGCTGATCCAGAATTAATTGCAGAATACGAATCAGCTTACAACGCGAAACAGGCGGAGTTTAAAGAAGCGACAAAAGATAGCTTTGATAAGTTTATCAAATACAAGTCAGAGATCAAGGCCTATAATGAGACTTCGGCTAATGAAAACGGTGTACAGACGCGTGACTTGAAGACTGGCTCGGGTAAGACTTTGACGAGTGATGATAGTGATTATTTGGCGTATTATGTGGGCTGGTGCGCAGATGAAAGTGTTTTTGATTCGTCGTTTGATGATAATAATAACCCGACTGCGTTTAGTAAAGTATTGGATGCGTCGCTTGGGATGATTGAAGGGTGGAATATAGGCGTAGAAGGTATGAAGCTGGGTGGTATTCGTGAAATTACAGTGCCGGGCGAGTTGGCCTATGGTGATTCGATGGAGATTTGTGGTGGGTATAATAAGCCTTTGAAGTTTATGGTGATGGCGGTAGAAAATAAAGACCCGTTGAAGACATTGGCCAGCGAGCTAGATACGGCTTATATGAGATTGCAATATGCTTACTATGGCATAGATTACGATGAGGTTTTGAAAAACTCTGAATAAAACTTTTGTTTTATATTGAACTTATGCTATAATATGGGGTATGAAAAGGCGTACGACATTCTCTGTTTTATTTGGCGTATTGGGGCTGACTAGTTTAGTGGGGGTGGGGAGCGTTCACGCTACCCTCAAATTCCAAACCACCCAACCAGTCCAGTTTACCTTTAACCCTACTCTTTCCCTCAATGTTTCTGGTGACCTTATCGTCAGTAATCTCACAGCTGGTGATAATGCAGACAGTAATGAAATCACTATAGCAGTAAATACTAACGTAGCTTCTGGCTACTATCTTACAGCTACAGCGGGTACAGCATCTACCACTACTAACCTAGTTAATACCTCTAACAACAGCTATACCTTCACTAGTCTAGCTACAAATGCAAGTTTAGACGATATGTCTAGTGCAAATGATAATGAATGGGGCTATGCCTTTAAAGTAGGTAGTAATACTTATAGTAATTATTCTGGCCTACCACTAGACAATGACGATAGTGGTAAAACAGGTGCAGTACTAGTAAACACCAGTGACCCAGCAGACAGTAAGGTAGTGACCTTTAAGATCGGTGCTAAAGCTGCTACTGGCCAACCAGCTGGTGTCTATACTAACACCATTAATTTCTTTGCCGTGACTGCTCCATTGTCAGACGATAAGACTATCAACGACCTAGAATACATGCAAGACTTCGCCACACTAACTACTGGAGAAAAGTCTACTGTACTTGCTTCTATGACTCAAGACGAAGAATATCAATTAGATGACATCCGTGACGGTAAGCCCTATTACATTTCTAAACTCGTAGATGGTAATGTTTGGATGACCCAGAATCTAGATTTAGATTTAGGTATGGGCGTGTTTTATCCAGACGACACTGATATCTCAGAAGATTGGATACCGGAGTTAAGTGGTTATTCCTCAGATACAAACCCAAGTTTTTATGATCCGGGTGATCTCTGTTGGAATGGGATCATTACTGATGACGCAACTGGCACTCTTGATAACATGACAGAGTCCTGTTCCCTAGACGATCCTTCGCATTATTATGTCGGCAACTACTACAACTGGACTGCAGCTGTAGCGATGAATGATTCTAGTGATTTAGCAAATGACGAGGACGTGGATCAATCAATCTGTCCAGCTGGCTGGAGATTGCCAATCTACGAAGGTAATAAATCTTACGATAACTTAACAACTGCTATGAGCCTTACTAGTGGTACGGATGGTGATATTCAAAATCATCCAGTTTATTTCGTGTATGGTGGGGTCTGGAATGATTATACCACCGGCGTTGGCTACGGCGGGTTATACTGGTCTAGTGTAGCTAACGATATCGGCTTTGCGTACGATCTCGGCTTCAATGCTGACGGCTATTTAGAGGCGCAGGAATACGATGGTAGAAGCAACGGCCTCTCTGTGCGGTGTGTGGCGCGGTAGTAGAGGAGTTTTTGTTTAGTGTGTTTTATTTCTAGCTTTTATTGATGATGGAGTTGAAGTTTATCTTTTGGTATGGTATATAGAGTAAAGAAAATGAGGCGATGATGGACAAAACCTTTTTCTTTTATGATCTGGAGACTTCGGGACTAAATGCACGTGAAGATCGGGTGATGCAGTTTGCGGGGCAACGGACGAATATGGATCTCGAGCCGATTGGTGAGCCAGTGAATATTTTGGTAAAAATGAGCGAAGATGCCTTGCCGAGTCCAGGTGCGATCATGGTGACCAAGATTACGCCACAAGATACGTTGCGAGACGGTGTGTCGGAAGCAGAGTTTGCGAAATATGTGACGGAAGAGGTATTTGTGCCGAATACGATTGCGGTGGGATATAATACGGTACGATTTGATGACGAGTTTATGCGGGCACTTCTATGGCGGAATTTTTATGATCCGTATGAGTGGGAATGGAAAGATGGACGGAGTCGGTGGGATGTATTAGACGTAGTGCGGTTGACGCGGGCGCTTCGACCAGAGGGGATTGAGTGGCCGTTTCGTGAAGATGGTGTGCCGACTAATAGATTGGAGTTAATAACAAAATTAAATGGTGTGGCGCATGAACACGCGCATGATGCGTTATCGGATGTATATGCGACGATTGCGGTGGCAAAACTAATTCGTGATAAGCAGCCGGAACTGTTTGGGTTTTTGTTGAAGATGCGAGATAAAAAAGAAGTGAAGAAGTTGGTGAATCTGGAGGATAAAAAACCTTTTGTCTATGCTTCTGGTAGGTATGCGAATGAGTTTAACAAGACAACTGTTGCGTTCCCATTGACTAGTGGGCGAAATGGGAATGTACTAGTGTATGACCTTCGTTACAATTTAGAAGAAGTTTCAGAATATTTCCCGATTGTAAAAGAACTGTGCTTTAATAAATGCCCGGCAGTGGCGCCGCTAGGAGTATTAGAAAAAAACGATGGTTGGGGGAAAATTGGGTTGACGCGTGAGACAGTAGAAGGTAATTTACAAATCTTGTTAAAGCATCCAGAGTTTGCGGAACAAGTGCGTAGCGAAATGGAAAATCGGCCGGAGTTTCCACCGGCGATAGAACCAGAAGCAGCACTGTATGATGGATTTTTAAATGATAGGGACCGAATAAAGGTGGCGGCAGTACGAAATGCTGGCGAAAATAAATTGGCGGATTTTCACCCAGATTTTATAGACGAGAGATTGCCGGAATTATTGTTACATTATAAAGGGCGAAATTTTCCGCAGAGTTTGAGCGAGAGTGAAATTGCGAAGTGGGAAGAGTATCGGCGAACGAGATTAGAGAGATTGGCGCCGAAGTTCTTGGCGGAACTCAATAAAGTTTATGAAAAAGACGAGTACATTGGTGAAGAATTAAAACTTTATTTTGAGAGTATTTTGGCAGAAGATTATTAAACTTATGGTAAAATAGAACAAAGAAAGGGTGGTATGGATAATAATAAAATCATGATTGTGGGGACTGGTAATGTGGGGGCGAGTATTGCTTTTTCGCTTATTAGTCAGCGGACTGCGGTGAATGAAATTATTTTGACAGATATTATCGCAAAAGATGCCGAGGGCGAGGCGATGGATCTACGCGATGCTCTGGCGATGGCGCCAAGCTATGTAAAAGTATCGAACGGTACTTATAAAGATGCGAAAGATTGCGATGTGGTGGTGATTACGGCGGGGGCGGCGCAAAAGCCGGGCGAGACCAGAATAGAACTTTTAAAAAAGAACGTAAATATCCTGAAGGGCATGATAGAGCAGATTATGGCGAGTGGGTTTGATGGGATATTCTTGGTAGTGACGAATCCAATGGATGTGTTAACGTATTACACGATGAAGTTTTCGGGGCTACCGGCAGAGAGGGTGATTGGTTCGGGTACGGTGCTTGACTCGGCTAGGCTGCGTCAAAGGATCGCGAATTATTTAAACATAAATGCAAAATCGGTACATGCTTACCAAATTGGCGAACATGGCGATTCGGAAGTCACTTTGTGGTCGTTAGCGGATGCGGGTGGGCAAAAAGTAACAGAAATGTTGCCGGCTGAGGTGTGTGATGGAATCTCGGGATTTGTGCGAGATGAAGCATATGGAATTATTGAAAAGAAAGGCGCCACATACTATGGAATTGCGACTTGTGTGGTGTCGATACTAAATTGTATTTTGAATGATGAAATGCGAATTATGCCGGTATCGTCTTATGATAGTTTTTCGGGGACGAGTTTTGGGTTCCCGTCGGTGGTTGGGAGAGAAGGTGTAGTGCGAAGGCTTGATTTAAAAATCTCTGAAAAAGAAGGTATGGCATTACAAAAATCGATTAATACTTTGAAAAAGGCGATTAAATCGGTGAAAATCTAGCGGCGGAAGCTTGCGGATTTTAAGCATTAGCGTTAAAATATGAGTAATATTCTAGAATAAACTTAAAAAAGGAATAATTTTAAAATGGATCCAACAAATAATCCTGTACCAACGCCTAATCCTGCACCAGCGCCTGGTGTACCACCAGTTACGCCGGCTGGCTCAACAGTACCAGTATCTCCGGCTAGTGCGCCACAACCTGTGGCGCCAGCTGCGCCGGTGGCACCGACTCCGGTAAATCCAGTGATTAATCCAGCGGCATCAGCGACTAATTCGGCGCCAGTTAATCCAGTATTTCAACCTAGGAGTTTGGATGGTGTGGCGGCGACAGACCCGATTATGCGGCCGGAGCCAGCGCCAGCGCCAGACCCGATTGAGGAAGAGCTCAAGGCTCCAATGAAAGCGGCAGCTCCAGTGCCAGGTTCGATCGGTTCTGCGGTGTCAGGCCCGGAAGCGGTGGAATCAGGGGTTGCCTCGGCAGCAGAACCAGCAGCTGCTCCGGAAGCGTCAGCGGTAAATCCATTTGCGACAGAAGCGGTAGGGGCTACACCGAGTGTGTCGTTTACGGATCCAGCTACGCAACCAGATGTAAATCCGGCACCAGCGGCAGCCAAGCCAGCCAAGAAAAAGACTAGTAAAACTACCTTGATTGCTTTAGTAGTAGTGGCGTTTATGGTGGTGATTGCACTAGCTGCAGTGTTGATCATTCAGCTGATGGGTAGTAGTGAGCCAGCTAAGCCGGCTGTGAATCCGACTCCAGCACCAGTGGTAGAAGAAAACGAAAGTACTGATGAGGGAGAGGAAGAGATTGTGGAAGAAGAATTAGATACGGGTACTGACGAAACGATTATTGAGGGTGATACTGACACTACAACTGATACTGATACAGACGCTGGTACGAACACTCCAGACACGACTGGTACAGGTGGTGGCACTGTTGACGTGACTGAATAGATATTGTAAAATATATTTATGAATAAGACTTATGTAACTACGGCGATACCATATGTGAATGGTGTGCCACATGTTGGTCATGCAATGGATTATTGTTTGGCTGATGTTTATGCAAGATATCGCAGGCTAGCTGGTGATGAGGTAAGATTTCAGGCAGGTGTAGACGAGCACGGGAATAAGATTTACCAAAAAGCCGAAGAATTGGGTATTCCGGTAGAAACTTATGTGGATGGAAATACGGAAAAGTTTAAAGAGTTTATCGCAAAGCTTGGCGCGTCTTATACTGATTTTATTCGGACGACGGACGAAGTGCATGAACGCAGGTGCCAAGAGATTTGGCGGCGATTATCTGATCATATATATAAGGCGAAGTATGAGGGTTGGTATTGTTCGGGCTGTGAGAGATTTGTAACACAGAAGGAGTGCGACGATAACGGAGGAATATGTCCAGATCATCAAAAACCTTACGAAAAACTAGAAGAAGAAAATTATTATTTGAGAATATCGGATTTTAAAGATAAGATTCGAGTGGCGATAGAGTCTGACGAAATGTTGATTTTGCCGGAGTTTCGCAAGAAAGAAATGTTGAAACTACTAGAAGAGTCGCCGGACGTGTCGGTTTCGCGTTCGACAGAACATTTGACATGGGGTGTGCCGGTGCCGGGCGACAATTCGCAGGTGATGTATGTATGGATCGACGCGTTGTCTAATTATATTACGATACTAGGCTATCCAGACGAAGATATTAGTGAGTGGTGGCCAGCGGCGGCGCAGTTTGTAGGAAAAGATATTTTGAGATTTCATGCGATTATTTGGCCGGCGATGTTGATGGGGTTGGGGTTACCTTTGCCTAAGGTTATGCTATCTCACGGGTTTATTTTGGCGGATGGACAAAAAATGTCAAAATCGATCGGTAATGTAGTGGATCCGATTGAAGTGCTTGAGAGGCATGGCTTAGATGCATTTCGTTATTACTTCTTACGGCATGCGGATACTTTTGTAGATTCGGATTTTACATGGGAAAAGTTTGAAAACGCGTATAATAACGAACTAGCAAATGATTTAGGTAATTTGGTACAGAGGCTTGCGACTTTGGCGAAGAAAAACGAGATTAAACTAGAATCGGAACCAGAGTTTAAGTTTGATGATGAGTATGTGAGGTTGATGGATAAGTTTGAGTTTTCGAAAGCTTTTGACTATGTGTGGGAAAGAGTGCAAGATTTAAATAAAAGAATTGACGAGGAAAAACCTTGGAGTTTGGCAAAAAATGGCGAAATGAAAAAGCTAGAAAAATGTCTAAGAGGATTGATTGTAGATTTACTGAATGTTAATTACATGCTCAGTCCGTTTATCCCGGATACCACAGAAAAGATTTTTGAAGTTTTTGCCGATCCGATTACACCACCAGAAACTCCGCTATTTCCAAAAGATTAAAAAATAACCCCTCGCGAGGGGTTATTTTAGTAGTAGGTAATTAATCTTCAGACAACTTGCTTGCGAAATCGGAAAGATAAAAACCAATTACACCGCCGATCATTGGAATCAAAACGTAGATCGACAAAGCTTGGCAGATACCGCCAAAAATTTCGCCAAAGCTTTCGCCAGCTTGTGGGAAGATTTGCATCATCAAAGCTACTGCTGGGTTGAAGATGAAGTTGCTGTTTAGGCCGAGGAATGCAGCAGAAGCTACATAACCGATAAGTACAGCAAGTGCGATACCGCCGGCTACTACAGCAGCGAAAGTAAATACGCTGCGCTTGTACTCGATAGCACGAGCAAAGAAGAAGCCGATGATAGCTGCACCAAGTAGCTCTATCATAGTGACTGTCCAGAAACCACCTTCGGCAACTGCGGCCATGGTTGGGATGTCGTAAGCGGTCTCGCCACCAGCAAGGTGGAAACCGTTAAAGATGAGCCAGCCGAGCCAAGCGCCGAGAACTTCGGCAACGATATACATAATACCGCGTACGACAGACATACGACGAGAAGCCATCATACCTACGGTGATGAGTGGGTTAAGGCATGCACCCGAAAATGCATATACTGCAATTAGGATTGCGATGACTGCAAAAGCATACATTGCAACATTTGCGATACCCATGAGCGAGAGCGCAAAGAGCAACAATGCAAGAAGCATAGTGCCGATAACTTCACCGAGCAAAGCGCCGTAGAACTTATGACTCTTGAAAATAGTCAAGATGCTTTCTTTGGCTTCGTATTTTTTCGCGAAGAATCCTGCTAGGCAAGATTTGTTAGATTTTTTCTCCACCGTTTTAGTGTTAGGAGCCACGACTTCTGACTTTTTGGCAGGTTTCGCAGCGGTTTTAGGTTTTGTCGTCTTAGTCTTGGTAGACTTTGCCGACGAATTCGACTTTTTAGTCGCCATTTGTGACCTCCTTAAATAATATTTATACTATTATAGCATAATTTTGATGTGTTATAATGAAAAAAGTTAATAATTTATTTAGGAAAAATATGGGTGTAATTGTAAATAAAAATAATCAACAAGATAATGAATTGTCGCGGAGGATCGATGCGGATTTGCGTGAAAAAGCTTTGAAAGCCTCTGGCGTGGTAGGAGATACTGAAACACCGGACTTTGCAGAAGATACAGAGTATGTGCGAGATTTTAAGAAAACTAGTAGATTTGGCTGGGTGTGGGTAGTGCTAATAATCTTGGCAATTATTTCGATTATATCGATTGTGATGATCTAGGGTTTAGTTTAATTCGTGATTTTTGAAGATTTTTTCGCGAAAAAAGCATAAGTTTGTTATAATATATACTATATATGAATGATGAGAATAAGGTGGATTTGTTTGGCTTAGATGATGATTATTCTGAAATTGATGCGGACTCGGATAGGTCGAGGCTGGATGATGCACTGGACACTATAGATGATGCTAGAGATATTGCTAAAAAAATTAAAGATAGAAGAAATGCCTCGAATGATTTAAGGTCGGCTGAGAATAATGCCACAAATAATGGCTTGAACGATGCTGGGGTGAATACTGCTAGCAAAGCGGGAAAAGCTGGAACCGATACTGCTAGTAAAGCTGGAACTGATGCTGCTGGCAAGGCGGCAGAAGGTGCTACTAAGGTTGGGGCTGATGCTGCTGCAACAGGGGCTTCTGGTTCTACTGCTGCTGGGGCTGCAGGTAGTGCTGCCGCCTCTGGATCGAGTGCTGCTGCAGGTGTAGCTGGCACAAGTGCTGCCGCGGCTGGGGCAGCCGGGGGAGGGGCGGCTGCTGGAGGGGCGGCGGCTGGCGCCGGTGCTGGCGCAGCAGCTGGGTCTGTTGCTCCGGGTGTTGGCACGGCAATTGGCGCGGCGGTAGGTGTAGCGATTGGCGTTCTTAAAGATAAAAAAGCTAGAGCGACTATCGCTTTGATAGCAGTGGGTTTAATAGCTGGTGTCATAGTGCTCCTTGCTGCGCCGGTGGCGATGATTGCTTCGATCGATTATAAATTACAAGAATCTTTAGGGTTTAGTGATATTATTGCCGTATTAGAAGAACAGGCTGAATATATTACGGCGGAGTTTATGTCTACGGGCGAGGTTCCGAGCAATTATGCAAGTGATTTAGCAAAGAATGGCATAGAAATTGGCCAAGTGACTGCGTCGGGCGAATTTGTGCGGACGAATACTTATATTGCTAATATAGATGAAAACAGAAGTATTGCTACAAATGGGATGTATTTTGATAAGGATGACGAGGGTGAACTAGTGGCCTTGTTTGATGGACAGGTTGTTGAGGCGGATAATTTTGTTGCAATGGTAGAATCGAACCCAAAAATGTATGCGGCTTATTCTGACGCGCTGGATATTTCGGCACGGTATTTTTATAGCAATGATGTAAATGATGTTTATAAGAACATGGGGTTGTCGAGAGGGTCTTTTAATGGATGGGATGGTAGAGGCACTAGCGAAGAAAATGAAGAAGAGTTTAATAAATTGATAAATAAGATATTGGACAATGATCCTGCTGCGACGGTAAATGGGTATTGTGATGATGGTTGTGATGATGAGGAAGTAAAGACTACGAATATTTCGGGTGATAATGCTGATGAAATAGTGGGTAACGTAGCGGACAATACGACTGGAAAACAATCTACTGCTAAGGCAGCGCAATTATTAAATACGGCGATTTCTTCGAGCGAGCCTTATAAAGCGGCTAGTGCTTTTATGGCAATTGAAGAACCGATTCAGAGGGCTAGAATAGATGGTGATGGGCCAGTGAATGAATTAATGAATTTGCTTACTAATGCTGAGGAGGTTTCGTATATCGATGTTAATACTGGTGAGGAGACGAAGAAGAAGGTTTCAATACTCAATACGGGGAATTTTGTTGCAGCAACTTCGGGGGGCGGGTATTCTAGCGATGAAGCCGCGAATTTTTCTAGAGACAGGGTGCTTAATGTGACAAATGAGGAGAATAGTGAGGTTATTAGTGGTACGACTGTATCTATTGATGGTAATAAGAAATCCAATAGTGTACTAGGGATTGGAAAAATAGGTTCGGCGGATAAAGACATTTTGTCCAAAGCCAATGATAGTGTAAAAATTGCTGTAGTAGATGATAACCGTGAACTCTTTACGAGTGTAGTGGGTGGTAATCGTGTGGTAGAAGGTGGGTCGTTTTTGGCTAATTCGATAGGGTCTCAAACCTTGGGAGCGATGCCGTCTGATGTACAAACTATTGCGGAGTATCATCAAGAAGTGGAAGAGGTGCTAGCTAGAAGAAAGGCGGCTGATAGGGCAACGCTGAGCCCGTTTGATATCTCGTCGCCGAATACGTTTTTTGGTAGTCTAGTGTATGGTTTTGGCGCAGCCCTGATTAGAAACTCTAATGGTACGGTTCTATTTAATGCTGGGGCGATAGCTAGTTATACTAGTAGTTCGGTAGCTGATCTTATCGGGGATACTTTGGCAGACGGTAGTAATGACGATGATTTTACTACGATTGCGGGTAATTGTGACACCGTGAAGGCTGCTACGGATGTGGAAGGAGATTTGTATTGTACTTCACACAATACGGTGAGTACTAAGTATATGAAAAATACGAAAGAAGATTGGAAAAATGCTGGGATAGGTGTGGGTGAGGATGGAAAGGTGGAAGATGAGAGTGAGTTATCTAAGTTTATTGCGTTTGGTATGGGGAGAGAAGTGACAGTTGGGGTGATGAGTTCGGATGTTTGTGAAAGATATAAAGCCGAATACGCAAGCTGGTTTGATAGGCTTCTTGATAAGGCTCTGGACGCAATAGGACTTTACCAATCTTGCAGAAGTGGGCTAAAAGAAGTTCCTTCGGATATCGCTAACGGTGCTAAATATACTCTAAGTGGCGATTATAAGAGTAATGTAGAAAAATATTCTGGTTTTGTATTATATGACACGGTGGCATCTTTGCTAGAAGAAAAAGAAAGCAGTACGTCGCTATTCAAAAAAGAATACTATGCAAAATATCCAAAAGATAATTCTGCAGCTGGCGTGATATCGCGTAGGTCTGGGATGTCTGAAGAGGAGGCAAAGGTCGCCATAAATTATGCATCCTATCTTAATGTGATTGCTAATTATGATGCCAGTGTGAGATATGCTTTTGGCAAGACTACATTTGTGGCTCCGCAAAAAGATTTGATAGAAAATGACGAGATAATGCAGATTGGACTATATTGCGTGTGGTGCAAAAAGATGCAATATGCCGATGTGCGGAATCGGAACTTTGCGGCATAGTGTATAGGTAAAAGATAATAAAAAAGAGGGCATAAAAATCCCTAATAATTTGATTGTATCATAGATTGCTTAAAATGTCAAGTGGGAGTATAATATTTGGTATATGACAGATCTGGAACAGCTAAAACAAGAATTAAAAAAAGTTAATGCAGAATATGCTGGGATTCGTGATGTGCCAGTAAAAAAGCGTGCGGAGTTTGGGCGTAAGATTAACGCAAAAAAACAAGAGATTTTGGCAAAAATTGCAGTGATAGAACAGGCTGCGCTAGATACTGAAGTAGAGCCGATTGATATTACTGCACCAACGGTGGCGAATGAGCCTTTGCCGGAAGTTTATCCGCAAGATCAAGGTTCGACGCATCCGTTGATGACTGAATTGGATCGGGTAACAGAGATTTACCAAATGATGGGGTTTGACGTGGTAGAGGCGCGGCAACTGGACGATGAATATCATATGTTTGATTCGCTTAATTTCACCAAGGAGCATCCGGCGCGCGACGGGTATGATACTTTTCGAACGGAAGAAGGGTTGATCCCGCCGGCACATACATCTACGATGCAGCATCGGGTATTGAAGGCTTACAAAGATCGACTAGCAAAGGGTGAGAATATCGCTGTGGTGGTACCGGGTCGGGTGTATCGCAATGAAGATGTAGACGCTACACACGAGCATACTTTTTATCAGTGCGAGGGGGTGTATGTGTCGCGTGATTGTACGATGGGGCAGATGTTGGGGATTCTCCGAGAGTTTTTCGAGAAGTATTATGAGCAAAAGCTGAATATTAGAACGCAACCTGGGTATTTTCCGTTTACTGAGCCGAGCCTAGAATTTATGATCGAGAAGCCAAAGTCGCTAGGTGGTAAGAAAGGTGATTTTCTTGAGATGCTGGGGTGTGGCATGATCCATCCGAATGTGCTTAAGATAGCCGGGATTGATCCTGAAGAATATCACGGTTTTGCGTGGGGCGGTGGGATTGATCGACTGGTGATGCTGCGTTATGGGCTAAAAGATGTACGGTATTTTGAATCGGGTAATCTTAATTTCTTAAGGGAGTTTTAATATGAAAATATCTTTGAATTGGCTGAAAAAATACGTTGATATTAAGATTCCGAACGAAGAGCTGGTGCGGCTAATCGGCGCGCGGTTGGTAGAAGTGGAAGGCGTGATAGACGAAACGCACAAATACGATAATATTTATGTGGTGCGGGTAGAAAAAGTAGAAAAGATTCCCGAGACGCATCTGAGCCTTTGTCAGATTAATGTAGGCAAGCCAGAACTAGTGCAGGTAGTATGTGGGGCGCCAAATGTGCGTGAGGGAATGCTGGCGGCGTGGATTGCGCCTGGAGCGGTGGTGCCGGCTAGCGTAAATGAAGATGCGCCGTTTGTGATTGGCAAACGCAAAATGCTGGGTAAGTATGAGTCTAATGGGATGCTGGCTGGTGCGGATGAGCTAGATTTTGATGATAAACATGAAAAAATTGCGGAGATTGACCCTGAAATTGCGCAGCCGGGCGATGCATTAGCGGACGTGTTTGAATTAAACGACCTGATATTAGATATCGAGAATAAGTCCTTGACGCACAGGCCGGATTGTTTTGGCATAATTGGGTTTGCGAGAGAAGTGGCAGGAATACTGGGTGAAAAATTTGAAAATAAGAATAAAAAAGAAAATCTAAAAATTGATAATTCTATTGAAATAGAAATTGAAGACCAGAATATCTGCGCGAGGTATAGCGCAATCATACTAGAAAAGCACGGTGAGATGAGGCAAAAATATCTCACCTGGCAGGATACGATTTTGTCAAAGTCTGGTATGCGGCCGGTGGACCCAATTGTGGATGCGACTAACTATATGATGCTACTGACTGGGCAGCCACTACATGCATTTGACTATGATAAGTTCGTCGCAGTAGGTGGCACCAAAGATCCAAAGATTGGTGTAAGGCTAGCTAAAAATGGCGAAAAATTAACCTTGCTTGATGATAAAGAAATTGAGTTAAACGAAAACGACATTGTAATTACGAGCGGTGATGTGCCGGCAGCACTAGCGGGAGCGATGGGTGGTAAATCTACCGAGATTGATGAAAACACCAAGAACATTATTTTAGAATCAGCGACGTTTAGCTTGTACAATTTGCGCAAGACTCAGATGGCACATGGGATTTTCTCGGAAGCGATTACGAGATTCACCAAGGGGCAACCAGCTTGCCAGACATTAGCGGTGGCAGAGGAGTGCGCTGAGATGTTATCTGGTGGTTTTAAGATAACGGCGGTAGCGGATGAATATCGAAACCATGCAAAAGAGATTGTTGTAAAAATTACAATAGATGAGATAAATGGGCTACTGGGTACTGACTATGATAAAGATTTGATCGTAAAAACACTTGAAAATGTGGAGTTTAAAGTAAAAGCTTCTGGCAACGAGCTCGAAGTAAAGGCGCCGGAATGGCGAACAGATATTCATATTAAAGAAGATGTTATCGAAGAAGTCGGACGGCTTTTGGGATACGATAATATTGAACCAGTACTACCTTTGCATCAGACTGCGGGCAACAATAAAATGTGGAATCTTAAGAAACAGATTCGGAATATTATGCGTCGGTTAGGTGCAAACGAAATGCTGACTTACAGTTTTGTGTCAGGCAAACTCTTAGAAAAGGCTGGTCAGAACACGAAAAATTCGTATAAAATTGTAAATTCAATTAGTCCAGAATTGCAATATGTGCGACAATCTATCGTGCCAAGTTTACTGGATAAGGCCTATATGAATCAGAAGATTCCGTTTGACAAGTTTGCGATTTTTGAGATGAATAAGGTTTATCAGAAAGATTGGGGGATGGATGAAGAAAATGTGCCGGTAGAAAAAATGCAAATGGGGTTTGTGGTGGCAGAACGTAAGAATCATGCCACGGCATACTATAAGGCGAAGAAATATGTAGAAGAACTATTGGGTAATCTTAATATCAAAGTAAGGTTCGTGACGCTAAAAAATAATTTTGCGGCTGAAAAACCATTCGAGAAAAAGCGCGCAGCGGAAATCGTGACAGAAGATGGCGTCACTATTGGTGTAGTGGGTGAGTTTAAAAATTCGGTGCGTCGAAACTTTAAGCTAGGCGAATATTTGGCTGGGTTTGAGCTAAACTTGGATGAAATATTAAATAGGGCGAACGAGAAAAAAGAGATTTATCTAGGTGAGATTGAAAAACGTGATCTTACAGTAAAAACCGCCAAAATTTACGCGGAAGTAATCGAAAAGATTAATAAAGTATTAGAAAAACATAGCTTGGCGGCGGAGATTACACCGCTTGGGATTTATCAGCCGGAAGGCGCGAGCGAAAAGAATATTTCGGTACACTTGGAGTTTCATCAAAAGATTGATGACGAGGTGATGCGCGAGCTTGAAAAGATAAACTAGCTAGATATGTAAGCATTTGCGGTTTTGTAATGTTTATGCTAAGATAGAGTTATGATTTTGCTGGATAGCGTTACAAAGAGGTATCCGGGCGACGAAAAGCCGGCGCTTGATGATGTGTCTTTGCATATTGAGCCGAATGAGTTTGTGTTTTTGGTAGGGAAATCTGGTGCCGGTAAGTCTACTTTAATGAAAATGATCACCAAAGAAGAAAATCCAGATGCCGGCAAAATTATTATTGGTGGAATCGATTTGGATTATGTGAAGAAGCGCCACATCCCGGGTTATCGTAGGCGGCTGGGTGTGGTGTTCCAAGATTTTAAGCTTTTGCCACGACGGACGGTATATGAAAATGTAGCTTTTGCGTTAGAAATTGCCGGCATGAGCGGCAAAGATATTCGTAAAACTGTACCAAAAGTGCTGGAGCTAGTAGATTTATCGGCGCAAGCCAAGAAGTTCCCGCATCAATTGTCTGGTGGGCAGCAGCAGCGAGTGTCGATCGCTAGAAGTGTGGCACGACAACCAAAGATTTTGATCGCAGATGAGCCGACAGCAAATCTGGATAAACTTACTACTGAAGAAATTATTGGTTTACTAAAGAAAATTAATGATTTTGGTACAACTATTCTCGTAACTACACATAACGAAAATATTGTGAATACTTTACATAAGCGTGTGGTGACTTTGAAGGATGGAAAGATTGTGAACGACCAAAAGAATAATGGCATTTACAAGCTCGATGAAACGCTAGCGCCAAAGATGCCGCTGCGTGCTGTTCAGACGCCGGGCCACGCGTTGAAACAAAAAAGGAAAATTATACAATGACGGAAACAAAAGCAAAAACTGGTGAAAATAAGGGCAAGAAGCTAAAGAATGTGACCAAGAAAAGTTTGCGTACTATGCAAAAGACGCGCCAAAAGCATCCGATGCGTACGCAGGCGAGAATTGTGAAATATGGTACGAAGGGCTTTGGCCGGAACGTGTGGCTATCTAGTGCGGCTACTATTGTAATGGCGATTACTTTGATTATTTTGTTTGTTACGGTAGTAGCAAGTGTGATTTTGACTAGTACGGCGGAGCTGATGAAAGATAAAATTGATATTACGGTGTATATCAAACCAAATACTTCGCAGGAGACTTTGGATGAATTGGCTGAAATAATTCAGAGCGACAAAAATGTGAAGTCGGTAGAGGTATCTACTTCGGATAAAGAATATGAGAAGTTTCTAGAAGAAAACGCGGAGAGTGACGAGGTGATTAATATTCTCGATGAAGACATGAAAAAAATGATGATCTCCAAGATGCAGGCGACAATGCGAATCAAGGTATATGATGTGGATGATTTGTCGAGTATCAGGAGCCTGGTTGAAACTAATGACTTATTTAAGGGATATACGGACAAAGAAAAGGCGCCGACATATGATGTTAATCAGGTGGAGATTGCCACGATTACGTCTTGGGCGCGAATTGCGCGGACGGGTGGGCTGGTGCTAGCAATAGTGTTCTTGATAATTTCGGTACTGATAATCTTTAGTACGATTAGGATGGCGATTTTCTCACGGCGCGAGGAGATTTATATGATGAAATTAGTGGGGGCAGAGAAGAGATTTATTCGTGGGCCGTTTTTGGTGGAGGCAGAGATTTGCGGGATAATTGCTGGGATTGCGGCGGCGACGATTTCGTACTTTGGATTTATGTTTATGGCGCCGAAGTTGGCTGGATATGGTATAGATGTGACGGCGATTACTAATGTTTTGCAGTCAAATAAGTTGATTTTAGTGTATTTGATATTTATCGCGGCGGGAATTATCATTGGCAGAGTGTCGGCTAGATTAGCCGTCTCTAAATATTTGCATAAAACATAGAGCTTATGCTATAATTTAAGCATGGTTATGCTTAAAAATAAAAACAGAATATTCTCTATAGTGATAATACTGGTACTAGTGGGTGTGCCACTTGCGACGACGATTTTTAATAATATAGAGGTTAATGGTATTTCTCGGGCGTGTCAAAATTCGGCAGCTTGTCGGGCGGCAGTGGCTAAAGAGCAAGAGGCGAACCGCAATGCGGCATCGGCAGCAAACTCGGCAAATTTGTATCAGATGAAGGTAAATGAGCTTTCGGTAGAAATTGCCTCACAAGAAGCTGAGATCGCGCAGACTGAGGTAGAGATTAAGGAGTTAAAAAAGCAGATTTATGAAACTGAGCTAGAACTCGAAGAAGAGCAGGAAGCTTTGGCTGAACTACTGATTAATATGCATTTTGATAGTGATTCTGAGCCGATCCAGATTTTGGCGGGGTCGAGCTCGATTTCTGACTTAGCTGAGAAAGCGGCGCGTGAAGAAGTAGCAAAGCAGCAAATTAGTGCTTCGGCGATGGTGATTCGTGATACTAAGCAGCAGTTAGAGGCTGACAAAGCAGAAGTAGAAGAGCTCTTGGCTCAGCAGCAGTCAGCGAAGGATGCTTTGGTGGCGAAGCGGGGTGAGCAACAAAACTTGGTGGCAAAGTATCAAAACGATGCAGAGGCTTATTCCGAAGTAGCAAAGGCAGCGCAAGCAGCACAACGCGCGGCAGAAAAGGCCGAGCAAGAGGCTCATCCAGAGTTATATCGTGGTAGTGCATATACTGGCGCAAATACTTATCCGTGGCAAGGCGACTGTCCGCAAAAACAAGATTGGTACGGTACTGTATGGAATGGATATTATATTGGTGGATATGTGTGTGAATGTGTGAGCTATGCTGGATGGAAAGCGTATGAAGCGTACGGTGTAGTATTGGCGTGGGGCAATGCGTATAACTGGGATGATCGTGCTCGAGCGGCAGGGTATACAGTAAATCGTACTCCAGCGGCTAATACAATTGGTCAGGTAGATGGAGGAGCTTATGGGCATGTATTTTGGGTAGAAAGCGTAAATGGTGACGGTTCAATTAACGTAACGGAATATAATAATGCTTATGCTACGTATCTATATTCTGGGCATTCACATTATGGTGATTTTGGTTCACGCACGATTAGTGCTGGTGAAGTAGGTAGGTATAATTATATCCATTTGTAATAGCATTTATGCTATAATGAAATAATGAATAAACAAAAGTGGGAAGAAAAAAAGACAAGTCTTGGTAATGCTATTATTATGTCAGCCGTGATGGCGGTAGTAGGCGTAGTAATTGGTGTGAATTGGAATAATTGGTTTGGCGAGTTTGCGCCGTATTTTGGGCTAGAAACTAGTGTAAGCTCTAATATAAATTGGTCAGAATTAGATGAAGTTTATAATAAGTTGGCTAGTACCTATAATGGTGAGATTTCGGAAGAGGATGTAATAGAGGGGGCGAAGAAAGGCCTAGTGGAATCACTAGGGGATATGTATACCGTGTATATGGATCCCGAAGAGACTACAGATTTTTATAATGATTTGCATGGTAATGTTGGGTCGGGGATTGGTGTAGAGATGGGCCTTCGCGATGGGTATGTGAGAGTACTCCGGACTTTGCCAGATAACCCAGCACGGAAAGCTGGAATATTGGCCGGCGATATTATGTATAAAGTAAATGGCGAAGATGTATATGATCTATCGGTGGAAGAGATTGCAAAAAAAGTACGAGGCGAGACTGGTTCCGAAGTGACGGTAACCGTAGTGCGCGATGGGGAGGAAAAATCTTTCACGATGAAACGCGAGACGATTAATAATGTATCGGCATATGTAGAATATGATGGGTCTACGGCTATCGTTACGGTGACAAGGTTTGACAATGATACTGGTACGAAGGTACAAGGTTTTGCAAAAGAATTTACGGATAAGGGTGTAAAGAAAGTGATTTTAGATTTGCGTGGTAATGGTGGGGGATATGTGTCGGCGGCACAAGATCTGCTGAGTCTTTGGCTGGATAATGAGAATATTTTGATCCAAAAGTCTAAACATTTTGGCAATAATACGACGTCCAGTAATTCTGGTAAGGCAATTTTGAAAGATATGAAGACGGTAGTGCTGGTAAATGGCTCTACAGCTTCGGCATCTGAGATCGTAGCGGGGGCGTTGCAAGATTACGGTAAGGCCACGGTGGTAGGAGAGACGACCTATGGTAAGGGCGTGGTGCAAAATCTATATGATTTATCAGGTGGTACAGTACTAAAGGTGACGACGGCAGAGTGGTATACGCCGAACGATAGGTCTATCAATAAGACCGGTATTAAGCCAGATATAGAAGTGGAGCGTAGCTATGAGGATATTAACGCAATGAAGGATCCTCAGCTGAAAAAAGCAAAGGAACTCTAATGAAAATAGCGATTGCCACTGCGGTATATTATCCGATGATTAACGGGGTGGCAGTGTTTTCGCACAACTTAGCAGTGGGACTGGCGAAGCGTGGACATGAGGTAATGGTGATTTGTCCGTCGCAAACGGGGCGGAATTATGCGCGAACTATAGATGGCGTAAAAACAGTGTATTTAAAATCCGTACAGGCAAAAGTATATCCGGATCAGATACACGCAGTTCCAAAGAAAAAATTGTTTTATAAACATGGATTCCGGGTATCAGTATTTCCAAAAAAAGAAGTACGTAAAGCTCTAGATGAGTTTAAACCAGATGTAGTGCACGTGCAAGTGTCGGATCCGATTGGGCTGTCGGTAGTGGCGTATGCAAGACAGAAAGGTATTCCGGTGGTGACTACGGAGCATAATCAGCCAGACGTAATTACTGATCCTTTGCACATGCCAAGGCTGATAAAAAGACCTATAGACGCAGTGTTAGCGGCATATTTTGTAAATCGACAGAGCAAAAGTGATTTTGTAACTATGCCAACGAAAAAGGCGATTGATGATTTGATTTGGTCTCGGGGAAAAGATTTTGCTGTGCCAGTGGCGGCAGTGTCTAATGGTGTAGATCTTTCAAATTTTAAATCTGGAAAGGTTAGTGTCGAGATCTATGCTAAATATGGAATTTCAACAGAGCGACCAATAGTGTTATATGTAGGAAGGGTGGACCCAGAAAAAAAGGTTGGCCTTGTGATAGATGCGTTTAAAAAAGCGCATAAGGAGATGCCAACTGCAATGCTAGTGATAGTTGGAGACGGAGTAGACAAGATACGTTTAGAGAAGAAAGTGGCGGAAGAGGGGCTAGATGCTGACGTGAAGTTTCTTGGACGGGTACTGTCACCAGATTTGTATGAACTTTATAAGATAGGAGATATGTTTGCGACGGCGAGCGAGATAGAGACACAGGGAATAGTACTAATAGAAGCAGCGGCGACGGGGCTGCCCTTGGTGGCGGTAGATAAAGGTGCAGTGAGTGAGGTCTGTATAGATGGCGAGAATGGATATTTGTGCCAACCGGGGAATGTGGCGGAAATCGCTGCGGCAATAACAAAGATTCTTTCGGACGGTAAACTACGCGAAAAATTTAGTAAAAACTCTATTAAAATTGCTTCGGAACATGATTTTGAGAGAACTTTGGATAAATTTATTAATATTTATAATAAAGTCATTAAGAATAAAAATTAGGCGTAGCCTTGTAAGCTACGCCTTGGTGAGGCCTTATGGATTATATTTTATCAGCTCTTTAACTGATAACTCGTTGAGTTTAGCGGCTTCCAGTGTATAAGTGTTAGCCTGCTCTTTGAGTTCGTCGATCCTTGCCTCGCCTTTTTTGATCCTTCTCTTGTAATCTTTGTAGTCTGATTTGAAACAAGTGAAAGCAAATCCGCCAATCGTAAGCCCGAAGAAAAGTCCGGATAATACATAGAGGATGGTTGCTTCAAGTGTACCCTTAATAGTTACGGTGGGTCCGTGCTGCTCAAGGATTTCTTGGATCACTACCGCTGCTCCAGCAATAAAACCCAAGACTGTTAAGATTGCTGTGCGGATAAAAGCGGTTTTGCTGAGGAAATTTGCTTTTTTGGCTGCTTTGGCATTCTTCTTTTTCTGCTCTTTGATTTGATGGTTGGCCTCAGAAGCAAGTTTCATTTTTTCTTCAGCTTGGTTTGACAATTCGACAAATCTTTTGGAGGAAGCCAAGAGATTTGCGAGATCGCCGATGAAATCTTGATCAGTGGTTGTTGGATTTGTCTGCTGGGTTTCGGGATTTTTAGTGATTTTACCGACCATGCGATCTGTATCACCTTTTTGATTAACGCGAACAAGAATTGTTTTTTCCATAATTTTGCCTCCTAAAGAACTAATTTTTATTGGATCTGCCCAATATAGATTCTTTTACATTATACCACACTGTAGCAAAAAAGTCAATACTTTTTATGCTTTTTTAGGTATAGTTACAGAGGTAAAAAGATTTGAAAATTAAGCGACAATATTGATAAGTTTTGCGTTTTTAGGGATAATTACTTTCTTTGGTTCGCCAGATATAAACTTCTTAACGTTGGGATTATCGAAAGCGAGAGAGATAAGTTTGTCTTCATCTGATAGATCAGAGGCAGAAACAGTGAGTTTAGCGCGGAGTTTGCCATTGACCTGAACGACAATTTCTACAGTATCAGATACGAGATATTTTTCGTTCCAGGTTGGCCATTCGTCGTTAGCGTCTAGAGTTTTTAGCATTTCGGAAGCCAGGTGCGGGGCAAAAGGTTTAAGAAGCTTAGCAAGGGCTATTGAATCTTCTTTGGTTGCACCGACTTTGTAAAGCTCGTTGACATATTCCATGAGGGCGGCGACAGCGGTATTAAAGCTGTAGCGGTGAATATCCTCGGTAACTTTTTTGATGGTTTTATTGCGGATTACAATAGTATGATCATCTTGGCTTTTTGGACCATCACCGAAGACTAAATTCCAGCAACGATTAAGGAAGCGATAAACGCCACCAACGGAGCGAGGATCCCAAGCGGCGTCAAGTTCGACTGGGCCGATGAACATTTCGTAAGTGCGGAGAGTATCGGCACCGTAGCCGTCGTTGATGACGTCGAGTGGATCGATGACGTTACCTTTACTTTTGCTCATTTTTTTGCCATCTGGGGCGTTGATGTAACCGTGGTAAATTAATTTTTTGATTGGCTCGCGGAATGGTAGATAGCCTTCATCGGCAAAGAATTTACACCAGAAACGAATATATAACAGGTGAGCAACAGCGTGGTCGGCGCCAACATAAATATCGGTAGGTTCCCAGTATTTGATAGCTTCGGGATTCCAAGCATGCTCGTTGTCGTGTGGAGAAGCGTAGCGCCAGAGATACCAGCTTGAGCAGGCGTAGCCGTCTAAAGTGTCGGTCTCGCGGGTCATTTCTTCGCCGTCAATGGTAACTTTGAGCCAATCTTTGGCTTTGGCAAGAGCAGAACGTCCGGAATTATCAGGGCGATAATCGTCTACCTTAGGAATAAGGACTGGAAGTTGGTCTTCTGGGATAGGATGAGGATTGCCGTCTTTGTCGTAAGCGATAGGAATAGGACAACCCCAGTAGCGTTGACGAGAAATGAGCCAGTCACGCATACGATAAGTAGTTTTTGGAGTACCGAAGAGATCACGATCGCAAAGCTCGGTTTTAACGATTGGGAGGTCCATGGCTTCGGCGAACTCGTGGTCGCGCTCATCCATATCTGGTACAGCCATGATAGCACCAGTACCGTAGCCAGCGAGTACATAATCTGCTACCCAGATAGGAATTTTTTCTTTGGTAGCAGGGTTGATGGCGTAAGAGCCGGTAAAGACACCAGTTTTTTCTTTGTTTTCTTGGCGTTCGATCTCAGATTTTTTAAGAGCGGCAGTCTTGTAGGCTAGAACTTTGTCGCGGGTATCATCAGTAATGAGGGTGTCTAAGCCAGTGTACTCTGGAGCAACCACAAGAAAAGTAGCGCCATAGATGGTGTCAGGACGAGTTGTAAAGACGGTAATGTGAGGTGCTCCGCCTTCAACTTTGAAGTCGATTTCGGCACCGACTGAACGGCCGATCCAATTTTTTTGCATGGTTTTAATCTTGTCTGGCCATTCGAGATTGTCGATTTCTTCGAGTAGTTCGTCAGCATATTCGGTGATTTTAAAGAACCACTGTTTCATTTTCTTTTTTTCGACTTCGTGACCACAGCGCCAACATTTGCCATTTTCGACCTGCTCGTTAGCAAGGACGGTTTGATCTTCTGGGCACCACCATTGATATGATTCTTTTTGGTAGGCTAAGCCTTTTTTGTAGAGCTGAAGGAAACACCATTGGGTCCATTTGTAATATTCTGGGTCAGAGGTATTAATTTCGCGTGACCAGTCGATAGCATAGCCGAGACGTTTAGCTTGCTTGCGGAAGTTGTTGATATTGGTTTTAGTGACTTCTTGAGGAGCAGTGCCGGTTTTGATAGCGTAATTTTCAGCTGGAAGACCAAAAGTATCATAGCCAAATGGGCGCAACGTGTTGAGACCTTGTTGATGATAGAACCGCGTAAGTACATCAACGATTGTGAAGTTGCGGACGTGGCCAACGTGGAGGCCGGCGCCAGAAGGGTAAGGGAACATTTCAGCGAGCATCATTTTAGGTTTACCAGAGTCTTCGGTAACTTTGTAGGGCTCAGTTTCCTCCCAGATTTTTTGCCATTTTTGTTCTATTTTGAGCGGTTCATATCTTTCCATAGGGTAAATTATACCACATCTGGCAATCAAATAACACCTTTCAGGACACACCCAAGGCCGTTCGGACGAGCTTACGGTCCTGAAGGGTGTTAATCTGGTTGTTTAAAGTCTATTATTAGATTTCCTTGACGAATGATACGAGGTGTCTTACTTGTAAAATCAACAATAGTGGAAGGTAGGTGCCCAGTGATGGATCTAGGGGTGCCGCCGCGAGGGTTGGCGGAGGTGAGAAGGAGTGGGCCGAACTCAGTTAAGATTTTTTGAAATGGGGCATAATTTGGGATGCGGATGCCGATAGTATCGTAATGATCGTAGTAAAAGTGATGAAAAGTCGGATTTTTAGGGAGAATTAACGTGAGCTCACCTGGTATATACTTTTCTATTAGCGGTTGGGCGGCAGGCGGGATGATGACGTATTTTGAGATGTCGGATTTACTTTGAGGAACAAGAGTAAAGATTTTGCCGGAGTCAAAATCGCGATCTTTGAGGCGCATTAATTCACGGATACCGATTTCGTTATCTAGGCAAACGGCGTATCCTTCTACGGTTTCGGTGGGGACAGTAAGGATATTTTGACTTTTCATGGTAAATATTATATCATATTTTTATGCAAATGATACTTGTGTTAGATAATATACGCTCGTGCTACAATGTGGGAGCAATTTTACGGACGGCGGAAGGGTTTGGAGTGGAAAGAGTGATATTGTCGGGTTATACGCCAAGAGTGCATGATGAGAAGTTGTTGCCACATTTGAGGGCAAAATTAGATAAGGAAATCCATAAGACAGCGTTAGGTGCGGAAGATATGTTAGAGATTTATTCATCTGGTGATATAATTTCCGATTTGAAAAAATTAAAAAAACAGGGGTGGCAAATTGTAGGGTTAGAAAATAATATTGAAACTTCAAAATTGGTAAAGTTGAATTCACCAGAGGTGAAGGGGAAATTATCTGATAAAGTGGTGTTGGTTTTGGGTGAAGAGGTTAAGGGGATAGATTATTCATTGCACGATATAATTGATCTGTTTGTAGAAATACCGATGAAGGGCCAAAAAGAGTCATTTAACGTGTCAGTAGCGGCTGGGATAGCCATGTATGGTATAATGAGCTCATGATAAAGATTTACACGACCTCGACTTGCGTTTATTGTCATGCTTTGATGGATTGGCTGGATGATATGGGGGTGAAGTATGTAGAGGTGGATGCGACGAAGTATCCAGAGATTAATACCGTGCCGGTGACGGAAATTGATGGCCGAAAAATTGTAGGGTTTGACCGTCCGGCGATTAAAAAAGCTTTGAAAAATCTGAAATAAAAAGCCCCGCTACTCAAGTAGCAGGGCCATAGAAAGGAGAGGGTATTACTCTGGGTCGTAATACCAGATGAGAGATTCGTTGTTGTAGGCGTATTGTAATACTTCTGTATCTGTCGATATTCTGATAAATTCCGTTTTGAGGCCATCCCTTTTGGCGAAAAAGGCTGATATTTTGTCGCCGGACGGGTCTGAATACATAAAAGGCCCAAATAGATGTCCAGTACGTACGATACCGATATTTTTTATTGTATTAGGGAACATATGATTGTCATAGTCTAGAAGACTCCCGCATGATGTTGATAGAATTTTTTTACGGTCTCCCATTATCAAATGAGATATGGGGTCAAAGTGCATTTCTGTAGTGGGACAGAAATAAATACGGTCCCTTTCTTTTGGAGAATAGTCGTAATTTACACCTGTTAATATGCGATAGCTCTCTGTGTGGCGAGAATGTTTTAAACATTCAAATTTTTGTGGGTCTAATTCGCGTTTAAAATACCATTTATAACGCAAATTAAGGGATTGATTTTCTAATAGCATTTTCCCTAAAATAGAATCTTTGGTTTGAATTTCCAAGGGATATCGGAAGTGGGTATAAATCCTAGCGTCTTTACTTAATATTGCTATAGCTATTTTGTTGTCTTTTCTTTGAACTACAAAAGTTTCACTATAAATAGCATTTCCGACATTGTGGCCAAAAGGACGGAGAACTTTTTTAATATTATCTCCAAGCATGACTTCGCGACCATACCAATCATAAAGTACTCCATTGTAGATTAGAGTAGTACGATCTTCGGAAAAAAAGACCTGCTGATTGGGGGATCGGGAGAGATCCTCGTGAATTCCTTTAAATATAAGAGAACGAACCGGTATTGGGTTGTCATCACGAAATTCCTCTTTAGCACCAATTACTTGGTATTTGTTTGACAATTTTATCACCTCATTTTTAAACTACAAGTTTTCCCAGTTAAACTCGTGTTTCGTAATAATAACATAAAAATGAGTATACGTAAAGGTATTGCGAAAAGGTAGAAAAAGTGATAAAATGGGTAAAATTATCTATTAATTAAGGAGCAAAATGCCTGAACCTAAAAAACAGAGTAGCCCGCGTAAAACTGGGCTTCGTAGGAGTCATCTCAGACTCGCTTTGGCTCGGAGAGTGAACAAAGTTTCTCCAGTAAAAGCGTTTGAGACAAAGAAAAAGACTCCAAATCTTAAAGTTAAAACTAATAAAAAAGCATTAAAGAAAAAAGAAGTTTAAAATATATGGCAAGTAATCGACATTTAGGTAGAGTAATTGTTCTACAAAGTTTGTATGAATACGAACTAAGAACCCTCGCAGGCGACCCGGAAGTCGATTTGGACGTGATAGTTGCGAAAAATATTGAGCCATATGAAAAAGCGCTTGGCGATACAGAGTTTGTATATAATCTGGCCCACAAAGTAGTGGAGAATTTTGAGACTCTTGATGCAGCGCTTGCCCCCATGGCACCAGAATGGCCAATTAGTTCAATCGCGGCGATAGATCGTAATGTCCTCCGGATGGGGCTATATGAACTTTCGGAGTGTCGGGAGGCGATCCCACCGAAAGTAGCTATTAACGAAGCTGTTGAGCTGGCAAAAGCATTTGGTAGTGAGAATTCGTCGAAATTTATCAATGGAGTGCTTGGTACGGCTTACAAACAGCTGGGAATTGTTGAAGAAAAAAATGGACCAAAGGATAAGTCAGTCAAGGGAGCCGCTAGCGCGAAGAGCACTAAAAGTGCCGGAAGCACTACCGACGGAAAAGATTAAGGAATCTACTCTTTCGAAAATAAAATCTGCGGTATTTCGCAAAAAGACTGCAATTCAAGAGATTGTGCGTGAGCCGACTTCTGGCGGGATAATTTTTCGATTTACTAAAGATAAGAAAGATATCGAGATACTTTTGATTCAGGATTCTAAAGAGCGTTGGACGATACCAAAGGGACATATTGAGCCGGGTGAGACCGCTAAAGTGACGGCGCGGCGCGAGATCGAAGAGGAAACTGGGCTTAAAAATGTGTCGGTATTGACGTGGCTTGGTAAGATTCATTTTAAATATCGCCGACTAGATAAGTTGGTGCTCATGACGACACAAATTTATCTGGTACAAGCATTAGATGACCATGAGATGCCAACTCCAGAAAAATGGATGAAGGGGATTAAATGGTTTTCATTTACGGACGCTTTGGAGGCGATAGAGTATGAGGATATCGAGAAATTAATGTTAATTGCAAAGAAAAAAATAAGAGCAGGAGATTTTTAATGGATACTACACTTTACCAGGAATTTGCGAAGGAGAAATTAGGGTTTGAATTTAATAACATTGATCTATTGGTGACAGCATTGACACATCGAAGTTATGTGAATGAGCACAAAAATACGCACGAGCATAATGAACGTTTGGAATTTTTGGGTGATGCAGTGCTGGAATTAGTATCGTCTGACTTTTTATATCGAAATTACGATTATCCAGAGGGGGTAATGACGGCATTACGTGCAGCTTTGGTGCGGACTGAGTCGATTGGTGATGCGGGTAAGGAGCTAGGCTACGAACCACTAGTGCGCTTATCTAAAGGCGAGAAGAATGGCTCAGAGCGGGCGCATGATGTGATACTAGCAGATTGTTTTGAGGCGGTAATTGGGGCGATTTATTTGGATCAGGGGTATGAAGCGGCGCGAGAATTTATCGATAAACATATTTTGGTGAAAATTGATACGATATTAGATGAAGGTAGCTGGCGTGATCCGAAGTCTTATGTACAAGAATTAGCACAAAAAATTGACGGCGTGACACCAGTATATAAGACTTTGAAGGAAGAGGGGCCAGACCATGATAAGACTTTTACGGTAGGTATTTATGTGGGAGAATCATTGAAAGGTGTGGGGAAAGGTCATTCCAAGCAAGAAGCACAAACAGAGGCTGCGCGTGAGGGGGTGAAGGTGTATAAAAAGATTGGCAAGGTAGCTTAAAGAAGCTTTGTAGTTGACATTTTAGCATAAGTGTGATATAATTAAAATAGGGGGTGAAAGGTCTCACTAAGGGGACTTTTCTTTTATTTAGATTTGTGATATAATTGGTGGAGTTAATAATTTAAGGAGAAAAATGCTAGCGATTCGCATGCAACGTAAAGGCCGGGCGCATTATCCTACGTACCGGATAGTCGTCCAAGAATCACAGCGTCACCCACTATCTGGGCGCGTCGTGGCTGAGGTCGGCAATTACAACCCTGCAACCAAGGCTTTGACCCTTGATAAGGCAGCGGTGGAAAAATATCTATCTAATGGCGCACAACCATCTAGCCGTGTGGCGTTTATCCTCAAGAAGAATGGGGTAAAGTTGCCAAAATGGTACAAAGAGCCAAACGCCAAAAAGGCTGAGGCTAAGCACGCAGATAAGTTGCGCAAAAATCAGCCAAAAGAAGAATCAGCTCCTGAAGAACCAGTAGTTGAAGAAACTCCAGCTGAAGAAACGCAAGAGTAATTTGATATAAAATAGCCCTTTTGTGGGGCTATTTTTGTGCTATAATAAATAAAAATAACTAATTTGGAGAAAATATGGCTACTATCGACCAACAATTTGTAGAATATATCGTAAAAACTCTCGTAAACAATCCTGATAAGGTCGCAGTTGAGCGCAAAATTGATGAAAAAGGCGTACTTTTGTCTTTGACGGTGGATCCAGAAGATGTGGGACGCGTGATTGGTAAGCGTGGCGTGACGGCGCAAGCGATTCGGGTGTTGCTTCGTGCGCTCGGTACCAAGCAAGATGCGCGTTATAATTTAAAAATCGTAAATACTGATGAAGATGGCGTGTCAAAAGCCGAGAAGGCAGAAGTGGTGGAAGATGCTACTGAAGAAGTAGAGACAGAAGAACCAGAAGAGGAAACATCGGAGCTTGCCGAAAAAACTCGCGCAGAGTTGGCTGATTTAGACGACTTAGATATATAAAAAATGACTCCTTCGGGGGTTATTTTTATAAAAAAGGGCTTGTATTATATTAAATTAGGAGTATAATTAAACATAAGCTAACTAACTGCGAGTCGGCTTGAACAATAAAGAGTTGAGAGTTTATCTATGTCTAAAAAATCGTCTTTCGTTGGGACGATTTTTTGGTTAAATTAGTATTGAAATAGGAGGGGAAGTGTGCTATTCTTGAATACAAGAAGTAGTGTGCCCTGTTTTTGTAATCTTGTGAGAGCTGGCGACTTTCAGGGGGAGACTGGGCAGTAATCTTCGGCGCTGAGATGATTTGGGAAACTTTGGGCACACATTGTTCCCGACTCATCAAAAAAGATACTAAACACTAATAATTAAAGAGGTAGAATGGCTACAAAACCGAAAGCAGGTGAGAGAGTGTTCTTCACCGAAGGTGACCAAGCACTTCCTATCCCGGATCTGACTGCACATCAGAAAGATTCCTGGGAAGACTTTGTCAAAAACGGCTTACGGGAAGTTTTTGCTGAGCTGAATCCGATTGATGATTACACCGGCCAAAAACTTTCACTCCGTTTTAAAGATTATTATTTTAAGGATCCAAAGGAGACTGAAGAACAAGCGAAGTATAATCTTGCGACCTATGAAGCGCCTTTGCATGTTCTAGTGGAGCTTGAAAACAAGGCTACTGGGCAGAAAAAGGAACAAGATATTTACTTTGGTGATTATCCATGGATGACGGATCGTGCGACGTTTAATATAAACGGCACCGAGCGCGTGATTGTATCGCAGTTGATTCGTTCGGCTGGGGTATTCTTTAATGCTGAGACGATCGGGCTTAAGAACTATTATGGTGCGAAGATTATTCCTGGGCGTGGTGCTTGGCTCGAGTTTGAGACTGCGGCGAATGGGGCAATGTATGTAAAAATCGACCGTCGTCGTAAGATTCCGGTAACGACATTCCTTAGAGCTCTTGGTATGACCAAGTCTGAGATTAAAAAGAGCTTTGAAAAAGTTGATAACGGCGAAAAGAGCTATATTGATGCGACATTAGAGAAAGATACGACTTCCAGCCAGGGTGAAGCTCTCTTAGAGGTGTATCGTAGATTGCGCCCGGGTGATTTAGCAACGGTAGAGAACGCTAAATCCATGATTGAGCGGACTTTCTTTGATCCGAAGCGCTATGATTATTCTGACGTGGGTCGTTTTAAGATTAACCGTCGCTTAGGTAAAGACACGCCAAATAATCCGGCACATCGTACTCTCCAGATGGATGACGTGGTGGCGATTATTTCAGAGATTATTCGCTTGAACAATACGCAAGAGCCAGCTGACGATATTGATTCGCTCAGCAATCGCCGAGTGAAGTTAGTGGGCGAGCTGGTACAAAGACAATTCCGCTTGGGTATGCTACGCTTACAGCGTAATATTCTAGATCGGATGTCGATGGCTAACTTGGAAGAAGTGACGCCTTCACAGCTTCTAAACTCGCGCCCAGTGGTGGCTGCGGTAAAAGAGTTCTTTGCGACTTCGCAGCTTTCACAGTTGATGGACGAGGTAAACCCATTTTCTGAGCTCGCACATAAGCGCCGTTTGAGCTCGATGGGTCCTGGTGGTTTGACGCGTGAACGAGCTGGATTTGATGTGCGTGATGCGCATCCTACTCATTACGGTCGTATTTGTACGGTAGAAACACCGGAAGGTGGTAACGTGGGCCTTGTATTGAACTTCGCAACCTATGCGCGGATTAATAAGTATGGCTTTATTGAAGCACCATATCGGGTAGTTAAGAATGGTAAAGTGACCGACGAGATTGTCTATGTGGATGCTGATACCGAAAACGATATGATTATCGCTGACGCGTCGGTAAAACTAGACAAAAACGGTAAGTTTGTAGAAGATTGGGTGTCGGCTCGGGTGCACGGGGCACCTTCACAGGTAGAATCGAAGGATGTGACACATATTGATGCGGCACACAAGGAGATCTTAGGTGTGTCGGCTAGCTTAATTCCATTTGTCGAGAAAAACCGTGTTGACCGCTCGCTAATGGCTTGCGCCATGCAGAAACAGGCAGTGCCGCTGCTTCGTCAAGATAATCCAGTAGTAGGTACTGGTATTGAGCGTGAAGTCGCTAAGAATACTCCACAGCTGATAATGGCTACTGGTGCCGGTGTAGTAAAGAAGGCTGATGGTGACAGCGTAATTGTGACTTATGACAAAGGTGGCGACATTGAATACAAGTTACAACATTTTGAAAAGACTAATGATGATCGTTGTTATAACCAACACACGGTGGTAGCACGTGGTCAAAAGGTAAAGAAGGGTGACACCTTGATCGAAGGTGCGTCGATCAATGATGGCGAGCTTGCGCTTGGTCGTGACCTCTTGGTAGCATTTATGCCATGGCGTGGTTACAACATGGACGACGCGATTGTGATTTCGAATCGTTTGGTTGAGGACGATACTTTGACTTCAATTAATATTAAGGATTTTGATGTAGAAGTACGTGAAACTAAGCTTGGCCCAGAGCAAGTGACACGAGATATTCCAAATGTTTCTGAACACTCTCTCCGGCATCTTGGTGAAGATGGTATTGTGACGGTAGGTTCGGAGGTAAAGAATGGTGATATCTTGGTGGGTAAGATTACACCGAAGGGTGAACAAGAATTGTCGTCTGAGGAAAGATTGCTCCGCGCTATCTTTGGTGAAAAAGCCAAAGACGTACGTGATACTTCGGTGCGTATGAATGGTTCGTCTACCGGTAAGGTAGTAGATGTACGCGTCTATACGCGTGAGCAAGGTCACGAATTAAAGGCTGGCGTGATTATGCAGATTAAAATCTTTGTGGCAGAAATGCGCAAGATTGGCGTAGGCGATAAGCTGGCAGGGCGTCATGGTAACAAGGGTGTAGTTTCTCGTGTGCTTCCAGTGGAAGACATGCCGTTTATGGCGGATGGTACGCCAATTGATATCGTGCTTTCACCAATGGGTGTGCCTTCACGTATGAATCTAGGCCAGCTCTTTGAAACTCATCTTGGTATGGCGGCAAAGGCGCTAGGCTATAAGGTGGCAACACCATCCTTTAATGGTGTGCCAGATGAAAAGATTTCAGAAGAGCTCAAAAAAGCTGGCTTCGATGAAGATGGTCGTATTCAACTATTTGACGGCTTGACCGGTGAGCCATTTGAAGAGAGAACTTCGGTTGGTATTATGCACATGCTGAAACTTCACCACATGGTAGAAGATAAGATTCATGCACGTTCGACCGGTCCGTATACAATGGTGACACAACAGCCACTTGGCGGTAAGGCACAAAATGGTGGTCAGCGTTTCGGGGAAATGGAAGTCTGGGCGCTTGAAGCTTATGGCGCTGCAACCACTCTTCAAGAGATGTTGACGATTAAGTCGGATGATGTTTATGGGCGCGCGAAGGCTTATGAAGCAATTATTAAACATGAGCCAATTGAAGGTCCAAAGTTGCCAGAAGGCTTTAATGTGCTTGTGAAAGAGCTTCAGGGCTTGGGTCTTAAAGTAGATCTTTTGGATCATGGTGAAGCAGCTGATGCTGGCGATGTAATCGAAAAGACTTCGAAAGAAATTGAAAAATCAAAAGATGATCAATCCATCTATGATCAACATAAAAAAGATACTGAACCGCAGATCCTCGATCTCGACGATGATGAAGCTGAGGCGATGATGGCGGAAGAAGGTATTGAAATAACAGAGGTCGACGAAGGTGATGGTGCAGTTGATCTCGGAGAGGAGTTCTAATATGGCGTGGATGGATAATTTTATTAGCGCTTCGGATTTTGATTCGATTAGGTTGACAGTGGCCAGCCGCGACGACATCTTGAACTGGAGCTATGGCGAAGTTACGAAGCCAGAAACTATCAATTATCGTACCCAAAAGCCAGAGCGTGATGGTTTGTTCTGTGAACGGATCTTTGGGCCAACCAAGGACATTAACCCACACGATAGCAAATTAAAGGGTGTGAGGTCGCGTGAGGCAGCGGTAGATAAAGAAGGTAACTTAGTAACTAAATCTATTACTAGGCGTGAACGGATGGGTCATATTGCACTAGCTGCACCAGTGGCACATATCTGGTTTATGCGTGGTATTCCTTCGGCTTTGTCATTACTACTTGATATTACAGTGAAAAATATCGAGAAGGTAGTGTACTTTGCGACTTATCTTATAACCGATACTAAGACGGATGAGATTGCTAAGACCCTAGAAGATTTGGAAAAACAAACCAATGCAGCGCGCGATGCTATTAAATTGCGCTACGAAAAAGCTGCTAAAGAAGAAAACGCTGATGTGAAATCTCTAGCCGAAGAGCAAACTAAGGAGCTCAAGGAATTAGAAGATGATTATCAAGCGCGCAAGTCCACCCTAGAATCGTTCAAGAAAGGTGGCGTAATTACGGAAGTAGAATATCGTAATTTGCCAGAAGAATATGAAGATTTGATTACTGTAGAGATGGGTGCGACAGCAATTAAGAAAATGCTTGATGAAATCGATTTAGATAAATTGATCGAAGATTTGCATAAAGAAGAAGAGGAAGCTAAGGGTCAAAAAGAAAAGAAGATCCAAAAGCGCTTGAAGACCTTAGAGGGGATGCAGGCAGCTGGAATTAAGCCAGAAGATTTGATTTTGACTGTGATTCCGGTAATTCCACCAGATTTACGTCCAATGATTGCTTTGCCTGGTGGTCGGTTTGCGACTTCAGACTTAAATGACCTTTATCGTCGTGTGATCAATCGTAACAATCGTTTGAAGAAACTACTAGATTTAAATGCGCCAGAGGTGATTTGTCGTAACGAAATGCGTATGTTGCAAGAGGCGGTCGATGCCTTGATCGACAACTCGGCAGCGCATGGCTCGAGAGGTGCGAACTCTACTAATGGTCGGCGTAAACTAAAGTCTTTGTCTGATCTTCTCAAGGGTAAGCAAGGGCGTTTCCGCCAAAATCTTCTTGGTAAGCGTGTAGACTACTCTGGTCGTTCGGTGATCGTGGTAGGCCCAGAGCTAAAGCTCAACGAGTGTGGTTTGCCAAAGCAAATGGCGCTAGAACTCTTTAAACCATTTGTGATTTCGTGGCTTATAGGTAATGAATATGCCAACAACATTCGTGCAGCATCACGCTTGATTGAAGCAAAAGAAACTATCGTATGGGATGCGTTGGACGAGGTAATTAAGGGCAAATATGTACTCTTGAACCGTGCTCCATCACTTCACCGTTTGAGCGTGCAGGCATTCCAGCCACGTTTGATTGACGGTAAGGCTATCAAGCTTCATCCACTTGTAGCGTCGGGCTTTAACGCTGACTATGATGGTGACCAAATGGCGGTGCATCTACCACTTTCTGATGCAGCGCTGGCAGAAGCTAGAGAATTGATGTCGGCAGGTAAGAACTTACTAAAGCCAGCGGACGGTTCTCCGGTACTAGCTATTTACCAGGACGTAGTACTCGGTGCTTACTATTTGACTTATGACAAGCCTGGTACTGATCAGGGTGAGCCAAAGGTATTCTCATCTGTATACGAAGCAGAGATGGCTTATGATCAGGGTATTATCGCCCTCCAGACGCCAATTCGGGTGTTTGCTAAGCGTGAAATTCGTGACACTACTTTGGGACGCGTGATCTTCAATGAGATTTTGCCAAAAGATTATCCGTATGATAACTCAGTCCAAACAAAGAAACACTTATCTAAGGTGATGGCTAATATTTTCGACCTTTATGGTTCGGAAGTAATGGTAAAAACTGCTGATGATCTAAAAGATCTCGCTTTTGAATACGAAACGATTGCTTCAATTTCTACTGCAAAAGATGATTATCCAACTTACGACGAAATTGATGACTTTATTGCCGAAGGTGATGCAAAGACGGCGTTGATCCAGCAACAATTTAATGATGGTTTGGTAACTGAAGAAGAGAGACATAAATTAACTGTTAACAACTGGCGTGATATTGATAAGCAAATTTCTGAGTTCTTGCAAGGTAAGCTTGCAGAAATGGATACCGATATTGCGGTGATGGTGAACTCGGGCGCGCGTGGTAATATTTCCAACATCAAGCTCGCCTCGGCAGAGATTGGCATCATGGTGGATATTAATAACAATGAAATTGAGCTTCCGGTGAAGTCTTCGTATAAGAAGGGTCTAAATACCCTAGAATCCTTTATTGCAACTCGTGGCGCGCGTCAGGGTCAGGTGTCTACGGCGCTACGTACGGCTGACTCTGGTTATCTCACACGTCGTCTTGTAGATGTGTCGCAAGATGTGTTTACTACCGACGAAGAGGCCGAGGATCCAGGCTTTACAGTGTATCGCAACGAAACCGAGCTTTCGGGCATTGGTTTTGCGGCGAGGATCACTGGACGCTATACGGCTGAGCCGGTACCAGGCTACCTAGAAGCGGATGAGCTAATCACTAAAGAAATGGCTGAACAAATCGAAGCAGATGAGAAGGTTAATGAGGTAAAAATTCAATCTATCCTTTCAACCACTGCGGTAGATGGTGTGCCACGCAAGGCTTATGGTGTAGATATGTCGACCCGTGAGCTTGTAGCGGCAAATGAGCCGGTAGGTGTAATTGCGGCGCAATCTCTCGGTGAGCCAGGTACTCAGCTTACGCTTGATACTAAGCACGGCTCTGGTGTGGCTGGTTCGGGTGCAATTGCGCGTGGTCTTCCACGTGTGGAAGAGCTTCTCGAAGCTCGTACACCGAAGGGTCAGGCCTTTGTCTCGCCTATTGATGGTGTAGTAGAGATTTGGGAAGACGGTAATCACTACGTAGTACAGATTACTCCACAATCTGGTGAGATTAATAGAATTGAGCTTAATGGTCGCAAACCAGCGGTTAAAGACGGTCAAAGTGTAAAAGCTGGTGCTACTTTGATTCGCAAGAGTGGCGACAAAGAAGCAGTCAAGGCGCCAGAAGATGGTATCGTGGAACTTGTGAAAGATGCTATTATCTTGGTGTCTTCGGCGAAATCTTCGGTTAAAATGGATATTCCAGGTGATGCCGAAATGGTGGTAAAGTCTAACGATAGCGTTAAGGCTGGCGATAGATTAACTACTGGCTCTCTAAATCTACAAGATTTGCTGAAGTATAAGGGCGTAGAGGCGACTGAGCGCTATATTATGAACGATGTTCTTAATGTGTATGCGGCGCAAGGTCACGAAATCTCGCCAAAACACCTTGAGATCTTGGTTCGCCAGATGTTCTCACGTGTACAAATCAACGATCCAGGCGATTCGGAGTTTGTAGCTGGTGATATTACATCCAAGGCTGCGGTCAGCCAGGTAAACAAAGAGCTTGAGGCGGCTGGGAAAGAGCCAGCAACCTATACTAACCTGCTACTTGGTATTACCAAGGTGTCGATTTTCTCAGATTCGTTCTTGTCGGCAGCATCATTCCAAGATACTACACGTGTACTTATTAACGCGGCGATTAATGGCCGGGTTGATCACCTACGTGGTCTCAAGGAAAATGTGATTATCGGTCGCAAGATTCCGGTGGGTACGGGTGTTGCGCCAATCGAAGATTTTGAGACATCGGATACCAAAATACCAACAGAAGAAGATTTAGAAAATCTTTAAAAAATAAAAATAGCCAAAGCCCCATCTTGTATGGGGTTTTGGTTGTTTTTTATGTAGCAGTATGCTATTATTGTAGTTAGTTATTCAAGAGGTTTTATGCATTTCAAAACGATTTTTAAGTCACTCAAAAACAAGGACATGCTAAAGCGTGTGATGATTATTTTAGGAATCTTGGTAGCTTATAGATTGTTAGCACAGATTCCGGTGCCAATGGGTGATGCTGCTACGTTTAAAGAGGCAGTGTCTAATTTACTAGAAAAGTCTGACTTTTCTAATTTCTTGAACTTGATCTCTGGTGGCGGTTTAGCATCGTTTAGTATTATTTTGGTAGGACTTTCGCCGTACATTACTGGGTCTATCGTGGTGCAGCTTCTCACTAAGGCTATTCCGTCGCTCGAAGAACTATCAAATGATGGTGAAACAGGTCGCCGCAAAATTAATCAATGGACGCGGATCCTCACTGTGCCGTTAGCTATTATTCAGTCGATTGCTTATATCTTTATTTTGTATCAGTCGACAGTAGCGGCAAATGTGGCAACTGAGTTTACGCCTACGGCGGGTGATTGGGCTTTGTCTGTCACGGCGATGACAGCGGGGTCTTTGATTTTGATGTGGATGGGTGAACTAATCACCGAGCAGGGAATTGGTAATGGTATCTCGACCTTAATCTTTGCTTCGATTATCTCTCAACTACCTACTACGATGGCGTCGCTTGGTAGTGCGCTGTTTGATACGAGTGAAGGGTCGCTGGACTTGTTTGGTTGGTTAGAGCTACCGGTAAATCCGACGATATTTTGGATCGTGTTAGGGTTTGCGGTGGCGATGATTGTAGTGATTTATTTCTTGGTAAAGCTTAACGAAGCGCAGCGTATTATTACGATTAATTATGCTAAGCGTGTACATGGTAACTCGTCTTATGGTGGTATTAAGTCAATCTTGCCGATTAAGATGATTGCGGCGGGTGTAATTCCAGTAATTTTTGCGACGGCGTTTCTATCTTTGCCAGCATTAGTAGGGCAGGTGATTACTACGATAAATCCAGGTAATGAAGTAGGTGAGACTTTGGTGACGGTGTTTTCGGCGCCGTCGGCGAACAATTTCCAGTCAATGTACCCAGATGGTATTACCGGACAATGGTTTGTGTATCCAGCAATGTATTTCTTACTAGTATTTATGTTTACCTATTTTTACACTTCGATTATCTTTAACACCAAAGAAATTGCGGATAACCTACAAAAACAAGGTGGGTTTATTGAGGGGGTACGGCCAGGTATTGCGACTGCAAAATATCTAGGTAAGGTGGTAAATCATCTAGATCTGTTTGGTGCGTTGGCGCTGGGGCTTATCGCGATGTTGCCGTTTATTACAGATTATATCTTTATTGTGATAACAGGGGCGCCGATTGGGTTGTCAATCTCTGGTACTGGGCTTCTGATTGTAGTGACGGTGGCACTCGAGAATCTAAGGTCGCTAGATTCGCGCGCATTAATGATAACATACGACGATTTCAATAATGAGCTTGAAGATTAAGGGTTGGCGCAAAATCACAAGGTGGGCGATATGGTCGGTGCTAGGAATATTGTTTTTGGTGTTCTTGGTCAAGGTGGCGACATTTGAAAACAGCTACTATACCGAGAAAGAGGGTAGCGAGCGCGCCGCGGTAGAAGATAATAGCAGTGAAGAACTAATCGAGGTAGAGCCGACAGACATTGAAGTGCGCGAATATACCGTAGCGCCAGATCGGCCACGCTATCTCAAAATTGATAAATTAGGTATTACCCGAGCGCGGATCTTACCGATGGGAGTAAATGCGAGCGGTGAGCTGGCCACACCAAATAATATTTTTGATGTGGGTTGGTATGAAGCTTCGGGCAAGCCTGGCTTCGGCGGTACGATGATAATAGACGGGCATAATGGTGGACCACGTGTGTTGGGTGTATTCAAAAATCTACCAGATCTTGTAGAAGGTGACATCATTACAGTAGAGCGAGGTGATGGTTTAGTATTTAATTACCGAGTAGTAGAAAACGAAGCGGTGGCATTAGCAGATGCGGATGCCTATATGGCAGTGGCGGCGCGTTCTCCGGAGCCAGGTGTAGAGTCGATGACATTGATTTCTTGTACTGGTGAATGGTCACAGCAGCAGGGGACTTATTTATCGCGGCAGTTTACTCGTGCGGTGCTAGTGGATTAAGTGAAAAATTAAAAATCGTGCTTTACATTTGGTAAGTTTTATGATAAGATTGATATGTAATTTATGGCTAGTCAAAAGGAAGTGATTAAACTCACGGGTAGTGTCGTTGAGGCGTTGCCAAATACCCAATTTCGGGTTGAACTCGAGAATGGTCATATTATTGTTGCCCATATGAGCGGACGAATGCGTAAAAACTATATTCGTCTTGTGCCGGGTGACAGGGTCGAGGTTGAGTTAACTCCTTACGATCTTACAAAGGGCAGAATCAGTTTTCGACTCAAAGATTAATATTAAATGTTGTAATTTTTACAACACTTTTAACTTATTTGCAAAAAGTTAAAAGTAGAGTAGAATGTGCAACTTAACAGGAAAGGATATTTTGACACTATGAAAGTACGTGCAAGTGTTAAAAAAATCTCCCCCGATGACATTATTGTGCGCCGCAAAGGTGTGCTTCGTGTCATCAACAAGAAAAAACCTAAGAATAAGCAAAGGCAGGGTTAAAATATATGGCTAGAATAGCTAG
>JAFWJH010000003.1 GCA_017511645.1 Candidatus Saccharimonadota bacterium | reverse complement strand
CTTCGTTTTCCTTGTCGCCTTCGAGAGCCTTAGTAGCAGAACCCTTGATGATAGGAGCGTTGTCGCCATCGAAACCGTACTTGTTCAAAAGATCACGTACGTCCATTTCTACGAGCTCAACGAGTTCTGGATCAGCAAGGTCCATTTTGTTGAGGAAGACAATGATCTTTGGTACGTTCACCTGGTGAGCAAGAAGTACGTGCTCACGAGTTTGTGGTAATGGACCATCGTTCGCAGCAACTACTAGGATAGCACCATCTACCTGTGCAGCACCGGTAATCATATTTTTAATGTAGTCTGCGTGGCCTGGCATATCTACGTGTGCATAGTGGCGCTTTTCAGACTCATACTCCTGGTGAGAAGTAGCGATGGTGATACCACGAGCTTTCTCTTCTGGAGCGTTATCGATTTGATCGTAAGCGACTGCCTTGTTTACTTCACTAGGCAAACGCTTTGCGAGTACGTTAGTAATCGCAGCAGTTAAAGTGGTTTTACCATGGTCGACGTGACCCATGGTGCCGACATTGATGTGCGGCTTGGAACGGTCAAAATTTGCCATTCATTCTCCTTTATTTGTTATTACGGTTGGGGCGCTAATAAAAACCAGCCCCAAAGCTCTACTCTATTATTTTAGACTATTTTTGAAAGATTGTAAAGAGGTTTTTAGTGATATAAAAAATCAGCCGGTTTTACCCGACTGATTTTTATGTTATTTAGAGTTTCTCTTTTCGATAATCTCTTGTGCTACGTTTGGTGGTACTTCTTCGTAGGCGAAGAGCTCCATCGAAGAAGCTGCACGGCCTTGAGTCATACCACGAAGATCACCGGTATAGCCAAACAAGTTCGCCAAAGGACAAAACGCTTTGATGAGTTTAGCGCCACCATTTAAATCTTCCATTTCGTCGATACGACCACGACGAGAGTTGATATCGCCAATTACGTCACCCATGAATTCTTCTGGGGTCGTAATTTCAAGTTTCATTACAGGCTCAAGCAGTACTGGGTTGGCTTTCTTGATACCTTCACGTGTAGCAAGGCTACCAGCAAGGGTAAAGGCGAGCTCAGATGAGTCTACATCGTGGTAGCTACCATCATAGAGAGTAGCTTTGATATCTACTACTGGATAACCAGCAATCACACCACCAGCGAGAGTATCTTCAACACCTTTTTGGACTGGTTTGCGGTATTCTTGTGGAACCACACCACCTTTGATTTGGTCGATAAATTCAAAGCCCTTCCCTGGTTCGTTTGGCTCAAACTTAATCCATACGTCACCGTATTGACCACGACCACCAGACTGCTTGACGTGTTTACCTTGTGCTTCAGCGGTACCACGAATAGTTTCGCGATAAGCTACTTGTGGAGCACCAGTGTTTGCTTCTACGTTGTGCTCGCGTTTCAAACGGTCAATAATAATCTCAAGGTGAAGCTCGCCCATACCAGAGATGATAGTCTGGCCAGTCTCTTCGTCAGTGTGCACACGGAAAGTTGGGTCTTCTTCAGCCATCTTTGAGAGGCCAATGCCCATTTTCTCTTGGTCGGCTTTAGTCTTTGGCTCTACAGCGATAGATACTGGTGGATCTGGGAACTCGATCGACTCCAAGAGAATTGGATGTGCAGGATCACAAAGTGTAGTGCCAGTAGTACAGTTCTTGAGACCCACTACAGCAGCGATATCGCCAGCGCCAATTTCGTTAATATCTTTACGGTCATTAGCGTGCATACGCACCAAACGACCTACACGTTCTTTGTCTCCAGTAGTAGCGTTATAAACTGTATCGCCAGACTTGAGCTTACCAGCATAAACACGAATAAAGATTAACTTACCCACAAATGGATCGGTTGCAATCTTGAAAGCGAGCGCAGTAAGTGGCTCAGAGTTCTCAGCCTTGCGTACTATTTGGTCGCCAGTCTTCGGATCGGTACCTACGGTTTGACCTTGGTCACGGTCAAGTGGGCTAGGCAAATAATCGGTCATAAGGTCGAGCACCTTCTCTACTATCACGCCACGGCCATCACCACCGGTTACTAGGAAGAAGTCACCATCAAGCACGCGCTTGCGCAAGGCGGCTTTAAGCTCATCGGTCGTGATAGCATCTTCGCCTTCTTCAAAGAACTTGTTCATCAAGTTTTCGTCAGCCTGTACGGCCTCTTCGATTAGCATCGAACGAGCATTTTTGGCTTTTTCTACCATGTCGGCTGGGATTTCACCTACGGTAAGTTCGTGATCGGCATAATCTTTGTAGGTGTAGGCCTTCATATCGATCAAATCTACTACACCACAAATATCTTTCTCAAAACCAATCGGAAGATGAATAGCCACTGCATTCTTTGACAAACGCTTATGAATAGAATCAAGGGACTTATAAAAGTCACCACCGATTTGGTTGATTTTATTCACAAAACAAATACGTGGGATACCATACTTGGTAGCCTGGCGCCACACGGTTTCAGACTGAGCTTCCACACCCATCTTACCGTCAAATACTACCACTGCGCCGTCAAGTACGCGAAGCGAACGCTCTACTTCAGCAGTAAAGTCGATGTGCCCTGGAGTATCGATAATGTTGATTTGATGATTTTTCCAATATACTGTCACGGCAGCAGAAGTAATCGTAATACCACGTTCCTTTTCCTGCTCCATCCAGTCGGTGTCAGCACCACCGGTGCCACCCTTCACTAGGTCGATTTTATGCTTTAACCCCGTACGATAAAGAATCGCTTCCGAGGTTGTAGTTTTACCAGCGTCAATATGAGCAATAATCCCGATATTGCGTAGCTTGTTTAAGTCTTTAACTTCAGTAGCCATATGCTCCTTTTAAATTATTATTTTTTGCCTTTTTTGAAGTTCCACACTCAAAAATAAGACATATTTTTCACAATTATACCATATCTTTAGTAAAAAATAAAAATTTGATAGTGAAAACCCCCGGCACTATTGCACCGAGGGTCTGTAGTGATGATGCGAGGCACCATGCATCCTCTTCCGGTGAGAGGAAAATGTTGTAATAAAAGAAAAGAAGTCCTTTCTTAGATTTTTTTGCCGGATGCGGGTGTTCCCGCGCATGGCACCCCTTTTTAATGTACTTGCTTGTTTTTTTGCGACTTGGGCAAATTGGAAAAATGTGTTTGAAGCCAAAATTTCCGAATATGTTATTTTAAAAACGATGTCGCAAAGTTAAAATATATTGCCCAATATCGCCGGCCTGCTAACCTTGCGCAGGATGACGGCTAATTTTTACGTTAAGTCGGTACAGTCTTATGATAATAAAACTGGGCGGCTTTAAAAATTGCAAGAGCAGCTCCACACCACGTGATGACTTCAGCGGAATAAGGAGAGTGTATCTCGCATACGTAAGTCTCACTACGGGTCAGATGGACTGCAACATTTCTGTTGAACCCTGCAAGAGCCGTAGGGCTCAGCCTCGCTTTGATATACCCAAATTTCAATCATTTCGCCTCCTTCCCAAGCAAATGTCTCAAACATACGTCTATGTCCAAGAAAAATTAACGCGCTTAACGTCATGGGTTGATATTCGGATAATCGTTTTTAAATAACACAGGGCGATAGTCAGAGTCGCCCGTGTGAATATCTTATCGTATATTTTTTATGGTGTCAATATATTTTATAGGGGTTATGCTAACTTTTGACGCAAGATTTGCTGCACGGCGGATGGGTTTGCTTTGCCGTGAGATTCTTTCATTACCTGTCCCACCAAGAAGCCGATCACTTTTTCTTCCCCGTTTCGGAAATCTTCCTGAGCTTTCTTTGTTTCTGGCTTGGCTAATACAGTGTCTACTATTTGCTCTAAAGCCCCCAAATCATTTTCTTGGATAACGCCTAATTCTTTAGCGATAGTCTTAGCGTCGCGACCTTTCATTTGCGGGTCAAACATTTTTAAAAATACTTCCTTGGTACCAGTAGAGCTTAGCTCCTTTTTCTCGTTCATTTCGGCGAGATCACTCAGTTGCTTTGCGCTCGGTAGATCATTTAAGTATTCTGCCGACTTTTCTTCGGCTAGAAGCACTGATGTGAATAAATTAGAAATATTTTTTACGTATTTTTGCTCTACTTCATTTATTTTTTTTGTTAACTCTGGATAATCTAGTAGTATTTCTAGAATATCACTAGCAATTATGTCGCCAAATTTTTCACGATAATCATGTGGCATCAATGGCAGCTTCTCGGCTTCTTTTTTAATAGACTCGTCTGTTAGATTAACTGGTGGCAAATCTGGCTCTGGCATATAACGATAGTCTTTCGCCTCTTCTTTACTGCGTTGTGCTGTAGTCTTACCGGTCGCGTCGTTCCAACCACGAGTCTCTTGCTTTACTTTTTCGCCCGACTCAAGCACTTTGGTTTGTCTGGCTATTTCATACTCAATTGCTCTTTCTACCGAACGGAACGAATTAAGATTTTTTACTTCCGTTCGCGTGCCGAGTTGGTCTGACCCTTCTGGTGCGATCGAAGTATTCACATCAAACCGCATATTGCCATTGTAGAGGTCGCCATAAGATACTCCGGCAAAAATCATCAATCGCCAGAGTTCTTTACAGTAATCATGCGCATCTTTTGCGGAATGAATATCTGGCATCGAAACGATTTCGATCAACGGCGTATCTACGCGGTTGAGATCCACTAAGGAATAATTATCAAAATGCGTAAGTTTTCCTGCGTCGCCCTCTAGATGTGCATGTTCAATCCGAATTCTTCTGCCAGACGGCAACTCTACGTAACCCTCACCAATAATTGGATGATAAAACTGAGTAATCTGATACCCTTTTGGTGAATCTGGATAAAAATAGTGCTTGCGGTCAAATCTCGAATAATTATTAATTTTGCAATTCATTGCCTTGCCGGCAAGTATTGCAAACTTAATCGCTTCACCGTTTAATCTTGGTAGCATACCTGGCAAAGCATAATCTACTGGCGACACGCACGAATTTGGCTCTTTATTCCTAGCATCATTGTCTACTTCAGAAAACAACTTTGTCTTCGTGGCTAGTTGTACGTGGCACTCAATGCCGATCGTCGGAATATATTTCATTAGATTGCTCCCAAATCTTTTAAAGCTTGCTTATAGATTGTCAGCGCGTTTAGAGCCTGTTTGTAGCCAATTTCAAGATCAGTCTCGTGCGCAATAGCATTACGCAGTTTATGTACGCGCCATACCGCATTGATGTCTTCAAATTTGTCACCTGAACGTTTCAGTCTATCACCCATGGTTCTGCCAGGTACTCCCATTTCAACCAAAGCTTTATCAAGTAACTTATCTGCTTCGATAATCGTAGTCATAAAAGTTGCTGGGTTGTCCTGTTTTAATCTATTTTCAATCGCCAAAAATTTCGTTTGATAAACTTCTATATTAAAATGATATCCACGCTTACCAGTGAGTAAAATTGCAATAAATATAAACACTGCTACGATCAAGATCGCGATAATAAACGTCACTACACCACCATCCACTACGCTAGCTCCTTCGAAAATTTAATCAAACTCTTGTCGCTACGGCGTGGTCCAACTAGCTGTAACCCTAGCGGCAACCCTTCTTTGGTTTCGCCGGCTGGTATCGCGAGTCCGGGTACTCCGGCTAGATTCAAAGACACCGACATTAAATCTTCTAGATACATTGCCACCGGGTCGTTTACTTTTTCACCTAGTTTAAAGGCTGGATTTGGCGAAACTGGCGTCAAAATAAAATCGCATTCACGAAACGCTTTTTCATATTCTTTCACGATCAAAGTTCGAGCTTTAGCTGCTTTCAAGAAATACGCATCATAAAATCCGCTCGATAGTACAAAGTTACCAATCATAATTCTCCGCTTATTTTCTGGCATAAAACCTTCGCTACGAGTGTTTTTATAAAGCGCCTCTAAATTTTCCGATTTTTCCGAACGAAAACCATACCGCACGCCGTCGTAGCGCGATAGATTACTGGCGATTTCCGCCGGCACGATAATATAATACGCCGCGAGAGCATATTTTAATGTCGGCATTTCAAGCTCAACAACTTCGTGACCTTTGGATTTCAGCAACTCGACTTTGTTTTTCAAAGCTTGCCTGATTCCTGGATGTACCGACTCATTATCGAAATCCTTAATAATACCGATCTTGGCACAAGAATCATCTGATTCTGTGCCCGGGTTATTATTGTAGTAATCAGGTAACGTCGTTAAATCTTTCGGGTCTTGCCCGCTGGCTATTTCCATCAGTAGATCCATATCATCCGGAGTTTTCGTGAAAAACCCAATACAATCTGTAGACGACGCCATCGCCACCACTCCATAGCGTGAAATTGTACCATAGGTAGGTTTCAGCCCGTACACGCCGTTAAACGACGCCGGCTGACGAATCGATCCGCCAGTATCTGTGCCAGTTGCAAACTCTACGATGTCTAACGCTACCGCTACGGCTGACCCGCCAGACGACCCACCTGCTACACGCTCTTTGTTGTGCGAGTTCAAAGTCGGCCCAAAATAAGAGCTTTCGGTTGACGAGCCATGTGCAAAAGCATCCATATTAGTACGACCAATCATAATTGCGCCTTCATCCTCTAATTTCTTCACCGCCGTAGCTGTGATGGGAGACGTGAATCCTTCTAGAATATGCGCCGAAGCCGTAGCCTCGCCTTTCGGGCTAAGAAAATTGTCTTTTAGGGCGTATGGTACGCCAGCCAACCGGCCAACCTTTTCTCCGCGTGCGATTTTCGCATCGATCTCACGAGCCTTCTCGAGCGCGCCCTCTTCATTGATGAAAGTAAAGATATTATAGTCTGCAAAATGTTTCGCCTTTTCTAAAGCGTCGCGCACTAATCTTTCTGCTGTTACAGTTTTGTTTGCTGTTTTCATTACAATACCTTCGGAACTTTTATTTGATGATCTTTTTCTTCTTTAGTAAGAGCTAACAGCTCATCGCGCGTAGCGTCTTGTGGTTTGATTTCATCTTCGCGCCAGACATTCTCCATCTCAAACACCTGATAAGTTGGCTCAATATTGTCGGTATCCAATTCTTCTAGTTGCGAAATATATTTAATAATTTCTTTTAGGTCTCCGCCTAACGAATCTATCTCCGTATCAGACAACGAAAAATCAGACAAATCAGCCAAATGTAAAATATCCTCGCGTTTTATATCCATAGCCAAATTATAACATTATTTTACGTTTCTAAACAGGGCTTTCTTGATGTAGCGGAAAATCGGCTTCGCTTCTTTTAGATCCAAGAAATAACTCGCAATCAAATACGCTGTCACCGAAATTGCCGAAATCACTAAGAACTTCGGTATTGTAATCACGAGTGAATTATCCGTTGCCATGAGTGGTATAAACTTCGTCATCGAAAACGCTACACAACCAGACACGGCAGTCGCGAATAACATTCTCACTCCCGCACGCCAGAATGACTTATCAAGCAGTTCTTTATTCGAACGTCTCTGCAATATGTATAATAATATGATGATTTCAATAATTGCCCCGATAGATTGTGCTAAACCTAGTCCATCTACTCCCCAGCCAATCAGGTAAAACCATATCGAAAGTGCAATCGTTATCCCAATCGCGAATATTGACACCACAAAAGGAGTCTTAGTATCTTGATAGGCGTAAAATCCGCGTGATGCAATATGAAACACGCTTCTTGCAAAAATCGCAATGCATAAAGTTCCAAGAATCGACGCAATTGTACCGTTGCTATCGTTATTACCGATATTCGAAATAAAGCTCGTCACATATCCCCGCCCAAAAAACGCAATCACCGATACCGGTAAAGATATCCAAATAATTGTACGGAGTGCCTGGCGGAAAGTATTATTAAACTCTCGCTTGTCGCCATTGCCGAGTTCTTCGGTCAATTTCGGGAAAAACGCAGTTGAAATCGCCACACCAATCAAGTTCACTGGCATCTGATGTAGAGATGAAGCCTGGTTGAACGATCTTACTGCGCCCGCACCCATTCTCGAAGATAAGTTAGTATTCACGATACCATTAACATAGTCAATTCCCTGGTCCATAGACCGCGCCGGCAATAGTCGCAGGATGGACCTAAACCCTTGATTTTTCCAGTTAATTTTGAAATCGTAGTCCATCCCCAGCCCAAACAACCCAATCAAAGACACAATTAATTGCAGTATCGCGCCTAGTATCACGCCCAAGGCCACACCCATAATGCCACCCTCAAATATTTGAATGCCAAAAATATTAATTCCGCCAGTAAAACACGTAATGCCGATAATGATACCTATATTATATATAGCTGGCGCAAAGGCATAAAACACGAATCTCCCTACCGCCTGCTGGATCGACGTTAGCACTGTGGCGATAGAAAATAGAAACGGATTGATGGCGATCACTCGCGTCATATTGATGGCAAGAATCATACCGGATTCGTCTAGGCCCGGGCTCACAACGTACCGAATTAACGGATCCGCGAAAATCATAATTAATATACTAGTAATAAATGTTATTATCGCAAAAAGATTCGTTAAACTAGACGACAATTCCCAAGCTGATTTTTTGTTTCCTGCCGCAAGCCTTTGATTAAACACTGGGATAAACGATACCGACAGAGCTCCCGAAGTCAAGATAAAAAACATAAAGTCTGGTATTGTAAATGCTGCCGTGTAAGCGTCAATGCCAGTAGGATAGGTACCGAGGTAATACGAGTTTAATAGCCGGTCGCGAAATAACCCCAAAAGTGCTGAAACTAAAGTTGAGCTTGCTAGCACAATCGCTGCCGATTTTACTGATAGCCTCATATTTGCTAGTTTTACTACCGATTTAAACTTAAAACGTCGCATATATAATATATTGTAGCACATAGTAAGCTACGCTCGTGAAATGTACAATTAAAAACTTTAGTGTTATAATCAACATATGAACAAGAAAAAATCTGAGGTGATTTTGCCGTCTATTAAAAAGGTGGTTAAAAAACCCAAAAAAACTGCGAAGAAAAAAATGAATCTTTATTCTAGCTTGAGCTACAAGCATAAGGCTAAAAAAGAGGCCGAGGATCGTCGGCGTGCTGAAGAATTAGCTAAGCTTCCTAAAGAGCCAGTTAAACGCTTTTTTGCTCGGCTTCATCCTAAGCGTGTCGCTAAATGGTGGTTCTCTAAGCGTGGTCAAAAGACCATCTGGAAAACTATCGCAGCCTGTATGTTAATTCTTATTATCTTTATTGGTGGTTTATTCTTGTACTACAAAAAAGATCTTGATGAAATCCGTCTCGATGAAATGTCAATTTCTGAAACCGTCAACACTTATCTCGATCGTAATGGTGAGGTACTTTGGAAAGACACCGGCAACGAAAACTACCGTCTCGTAGTAGATGCCGACGAGATTTCTGATTATATGTATAAAGCTACTATCGCTATTGAGGACAAGAACTTCTACAACCACATTGGTGTAGATTTTACTGCTTTGGTCCGTGCTACATTTTCTACCCTCGGTGGTCACGGCGTACAAGGTGGGTCTACTCTTACCCAGCAGCTAATCAAGCAAGTTTACTTTGCTGACGAAGCTGCTAGTGAAAATCGTGGCGGTCTTACCCGCAAGATCAAAGAGCTAATTCTGGCCATCGAGCTTGAACGTATGTATTCTAAAGACCAGATTCTTACTATGTATCTCAACCAATCACCGTACGGTGGTCGTCGTAATGGTGTAGAGTCTGCCGCTCGTACATATTTTGGTAAGTCTGCCGAAGAGCTCACTCTTGCTGAGTCTGCTTTACTTGCCGCTATTCCAAACAACCCTGCCGTGCTTAATCCTTACAACCCTTACGGTAATGATCTATTGATCGAGCGCCAGCACAAAGTTCTAGATGACATGGTTTCCATGGGTTATATCACCGAAGACGAAGCTAACGAAGCCAAAGAGGTCGCTATTCTTGATACCATCCAGCCAGAATCCACTCAGTATGCCGACATGTTGGCTCCACACTTCGTACTAGAAGTTCGCAAACAGCTCGAAGAAAAATACGGCATCCAGACTATGCGTGCTGGTGGTTGGACTATCAAAACCACTATAGATTTACGTGCTCAAAAGATCGCCGAAGATGCTGTTGCGGTTGGTATGTCGCATGCCTACAAAAATCACAGTGACAACTTGGCTCTAGTTTCGGTAGATGTTGAGACTTCTCAAATCGTAGCTATGGTTGGCTCGTCAGATTTTTCCAATCCTACCTATGGCGAGCTTAACGTTACCACCGATTCCTTGATCGAACCAGGCTCTTCCATTAAGCCTATCCTAGATTACACCCCACTCTTTATGCAGCGCGATGGTGTAAATTATGGACCAGGCTCTGTTTTGAGGGATGAAAATATTAATAAGCTTTACTGTGCTGGTTATTCTGGCAGCTGCTCGCTTACCAATGCCACTGGTACTTTCTATGGCGACGTTACTATTCGTTTCTCACTCGGCCATTCGCTTAATATCGCTGCAGTAAAAGCACTATATATTAATGGCATCGACAATTCTCTCGAAATCGCTCACGCGCTTGGTGACACTTCTTACTGTGAAGGTCGTGATGGCTATGGGCTCTCTATCGCTATTGGTTCTGGTTGTGGCGTCAAAATGGTAGAGCATGCCAACGCCTACGCTTCGCTTGCGCGTGGAGGCTCTTATAAAGATCTTGCCTATGTACTTGAAATTAAAAACTCATCTGGAGAAACTATCGAAACTTGGGAAGACAAAGAAGCTACCCGTGTTGTCGACGATCAGGTTGCCTATATGATATCCGACATCCTTAGCGACGGTAAAGCCCGCTTTGGTATTTATGCGGCCGGTGGTTCGCAAAGCGCTGGTTATGTGATTCCTGGCGTCTGGACTGCCACCAAGACCGGTACTACCACTACTGCAAACTCAGCTGTTACTAAAGACTCCTTGATGGAAAGTTATTCTACTGCCGTATCAACAATAGTTTGGAACGGTAACCACGATGGTAGTGGTCTTACATCCAATACTCACGATATTGCACGTTACACAGTAGCCGAGTATATGGGCCGCGTTCATTCAGAAGTTTACGAACCAGACGGTCGTTGGCATTCTGGCGATCAGCCAGCCAAGCCGGCCGGCATCCAGACATTAACCGTCAATGGTAAAACTGATATCTGGCCAAGCTGGTACAACAGCAAAAACTCTGGCGTTGCCAAAGAAAAGCTTGTCTTCAACCGCTACAACCACTTACTGGCTTCTAGTTGTACCCCAGAAGATTACAAAATAGAAATAGAAGTTACCAAAACTACTGATCCAATGACTGGTAACGATGTTTACAGTGTGCCAGAGCCGTATGATCGCAATACTAGCGACCCATGCGACTATACTCCACCGCAAGTTGCACTGTCTACTAGTGGCAAAAATATAATCGCGAATGTCAAGCGTGGTACTTATGACATCGCCGGTTATACTCTCTATGTCAACGGCGTTGAACAGAGTGGTATATCGCTAGGCTCAAACGGCGTAATTAGTGGCTATACATTAAAAGACAGTGATACTTCAATCAAGTTCACCGTTACCGATTCCGCTGGATATACCACTACTGGCGAAATGAGCATTTCAGCACGTAGCTCTTCCGACGAAGACTAACATCACCTAAATCACCCGTTAATTGTAGCGGGTGATTTTTACTTCCTCACTATTTTTGCGAAAATCATTTTACCAGCTGAAGTTTCGTGGAGTCTTACAAACTCCACTATTAGTTCTTCCCCCACCTTGTTGGCAGCTTTGTCTACTACCACCATTGTGCCATCCGGCAAATGCCCCACACCTTGTCCGCGCCCAGACCCTTTATCTAAGATCTTTAGCTTTATTTTCTCGCCAGGTAAAAACTCACTCCTTACCGCAAGCGCTAGGTCATTGATGTTTAATGTCGTGATTTTTTCCGCTGTCGCTACCTTGATCAGGTTATAATCGAGTGTTAAAATCACTCCTTTATTCTTCTTGGCCAGTCTCAATAATTCTTCGTCTACTTTTTTATACTTTACTTCTTCGTCCAGAATTTCCGTGTTTACATTTACCACGCGTTCTAGTTCGGATGCTATCTCTAACCCAGCCCTGGCGCGGTTTCTCTTTTCTGCATCTTTGCCGTCCGCCAAAAGCTGGAGTTCCAAGAGTACGCTTTTTAGTATTATTAAATCTCCGTCGATAAACCCTGTTCGTGCGATGTTTAATATTCTCCCATCTATTAATACCGATGTATCTACGTAGATTTTTCTTTGCCCGCTTCTTGTTGGTTTGTATTTTTTTGTCACCAAAAAACTTGTTTCAGTCAAAATTATCAATGTAACAATTAATATAAATAATTCCATACCAATTATTTTATCATATCTTCGCCACGCTCTACGGCGTAAGCGTGGTTTTCGTCTAATATAGTCTGATATTTCTGCACTAAATCGTCTCTGCCATAGAGTCCCGCTACATCTATTGCGATATCATAGCGCGATGCTGCATTGCGTCGTAGCATTTCAAACGGCGTAGTGGTTGACCCCTCTTCATTAAATCCATGCACTCGCAATCTTCCCCTCGCAGTATAATTTTCCAAAATATTTTCCAAAGTTTCTGGATACCCATGAAAGTTCGCGACGATCGGTTTATCTTCTGTGAATAATTCCACAAACTTTTCTTTAGATAATTTATTTTCAGTCGTACCAATCGCTCGATAAGATAGCGAATTAATGTATGTAAAACGAATCCTGATATCTGGCAAATCTTCTTTTAATACCTTAATTGCTTTCATCATTTCTTTTGCTACGATATCTCCTGCCGCCGTAAACACGATATCCGGATCCGCGTCAGAAACAAAATCATAAATCACCGCTCCCGCATCAAGCCCCTTTTCAGATAATTCCTTGTCTAGATATCTCGGCTCATCAATCTTATTAAATGTTGTAAGATTTACAACATTAGCCGAATTAATCATAAAATCATACGCCACCTCTGCTGTTACGTCGTCGATCGGGAAAATACAGTTGGCTAGATTGCTTGGTAAACTTAGTAAAGTAGAAATCAGTGCTGGCGATTGGTGCGTATAGCCATTATGGTCTTGCCTCCAGCAGGTAGAAGTAGACAGCAAGTTTACAGCTGGCATCGGGTCTCGCCACTCTACTTCTCTAGCTTGCTTGATAAACTTAATTTGTTGTAAAAGTTGTGAAGTAATAATTGGGAAAAACGCCTCATAGCTTCCCATCATGGCCTTCTCTCCATTCATTAAATGCCCGGTCATCACGCTAAATAATACATTTTCAGATAGCATTTCTACGATTCGCCCATTTTCGCTCTCCGGTAAGTCCCAAGTCTTGGTCGGTAAGCTCCACGCTCTTTTTTCTACATTAAAAATCTCATCAAACTTATTTGATGTAGTTTCGTCTGGCGAAAAGAAATAAAAATGTGGATCTTTTCCAAACTCTCTAGTTAATAGTTCCCCTATTTTTTTGGCTGGTGAGTATAATGTCATAGCGCTGCCCCCTTCAAGTTATTTAATATTTCAATCGCACCATAAGATTTTAGCCAATCTTCCACTGCGCGTAGCTCTTCTTCGTTAACCTTCGGATTTTTTAGCGGTATCTGATGCGCTTCGTGGTATCGGTTTGGTCCACCATAGCCTTTATCAGTTTTCATAATATAAAAAGGATTTTTAATATCTTTCGCTAGAGCTAGCTGGAACTTTTCCGTATCATCACCATCTACCGTAATTGGCGTAAATCCAAATCCTCGGATTAGTTCATTCAGTTCTCGCTCGGACTTGCGCGCATAAATTGATGGCGCCGAAATCTTATAGCCATTCAAATGTAAAATTGGCAATATTCTCCCATTGTTCGATCCGGATAGCAAATCACGTAAGTTTAGTGAATCTATTGCCGTAGCGGTTTCTAGTTCTCCGTCACCAATTAACACCGCGATGGTTTTTTCGCTATGCCCCATAACCATACCATACGCATTTGCTAGTGCATAGCCTAATTCCCCACCCTCAGTAATGATGCCGGGCGTGTACGGGCTAGCATGGCTCGGGAATCCATCCGGCCACGAAAAACATTTACAAATATAAGAAATACCGTTTTTGTCTAATGTTGCTTTTGGATCTACTCTGAGCAAATCTCCGTCTATAAACAAATTTGCCTGCAACGCCGGAAACCCATGCCCTGGGCCCAGTACAAAACTAAAGTTCGGGTCGTCACTAAAATAACTTCTAAAATTTGCGTATGCTACATTAATACCATGACAAGTTCCCCAGTGCCCGAGTAGGCGTGGCTTGATGTCGTCTGGTATAAGTGGTCGCTCTAGTAAAAAATTATCTTTAAGATACAGCTGTGCTACCGATAAATAATCGCAAACTCGTATCCTCTGCCGAATTTTCTCAATCGTCTCAATATCAATTCGCCCACTCATACTATATATTATAACATAATCACTATAATTAAACTTTTGTAGACAAAATAACAATAAGACAACTTTATTTTATAGGATTCTTCCCATCTATAAAGTTCTTGATCTTTTCGATCTCATCGCGCAGCAATGCGGCACGTTCGAACTCTAAATTTGCCGCAGCGAGCTGCATTTCGGAGGAAAGTTGTTTAATCAGTGCTGGCAGCTCATCTTTTGGTACTCGCTTAATATCTAATTTATTTTCTTTCTCTTTTTCTGGGATGATCGCGCGTAGGCCTACTGAAATATCTTTTTTTACAGAATGCGGCGTGATATTATGCTTAGCATTATACTCTTTCTGAATCTCACGTCGGCGGTTGGTCTCGGAAATCGCCTTCTCCATACTCTCGGTGATAAAGTTCGCATACATTATCACTTTTCCCTCCTCGTGGCGTGCCGCTCGGCCAATCGTCTGAATTAGTGCAGATTCGCTACGTAGAAAACCTTCCTTATCCGCATCTAATATTGCTACTAGCGACACCTCAGGTAGATCTAATCCTTCACGTAGCAGATTTATCCCCACCAGTACATCATATACGCCAGCACGCAGGTCTCGCAAAATATCGCCCCGTTCCAAAGTATCAATATCAGAATGAATATAGGCTGTCTTCACGCCGCGCTCTTTCAAGTGATCGGTGAGGTCTTCTGCCATTCGCTTAGTTAGCGTGGTAATCAAAGTTCGCTGGCCCTTCGCGATGCGCCGGTCAATCTCTTCCATTAGGTCGTCAATCTGCCCATCCGATGAACGCACCTCGATTTCTGGGTCTAGTAGTCCAGTCGGGCGAATTACTTGCTCGGCTGGTGGTGGCGATACTTCTAGCTCGTACTCGCCTGGCGTCGCCGACACGTAAATCGCCTGATTAATGCGCTGTTGAAACTCACTATAAGTTAGCGGCCGATTATCCAGTGCACTTGGTAAGCGAAAACCATATTCCACCAAAGTCTCTTTGCGTGCATGGTCACCATTATACATCCCACGCACCTGCGGCAAAGTCATATGACTTTCGTCTACCATTAGTAAGAAATCTTTTGGGAAGAAATCTATCAGTGTAGCCGGCGGCTCACCCGCCCGACGCCCATCTAGGTGGCGCGAATAATTTTCAATTCCCTTTACAAACCCAGTCTCTTTTAGCATCTCAAGGTCGTATTTTGTGCGCTGCGATAATCTCTGTGCTTCTAGATATTTTTGGTGTTTTTCAAAATGCTTTAAGCGCTCATCAAACTCTGCGCGGATAGTAACTAGAGCTTTTTCTAGTTGGTCCATTGGTGTAGCATAATGCGTATTTGGAAAAATATGTACGCGGTCTGGCTTTTCCCGCATTTCAAAAGTCAGCGGATCTACTATTTTAATTTCTTCTAAGGTATCAAACCCAAATTCAAATCTATATGCATATTCCCCATTGGCTGGATACAGGTCTATCGTATCACCCATTACCCGGAAGTTACCTCGCTCAAAGGCGAGATCGTTTCGATGATATTGTATCGATACTAATTTTCTAATAAAATCTAGCTGTGAGATGTTGCCATCCCTAGCAATTTCAAAAGACATTTCTAGGTAATGCTCTGGCGAGCCAATACCGTAAATACATGATACCGATGCTACTACGATTACGTCATTTCGCGTGAGTAGCGCCTCGGTTGCCCCATGCCTCAATCGATCGATTTCGTCATTAATTGCAGAATCTTTCTCGATATACGTATCAGTAGAGGCAATATAGGCTTCTGGCTGATAATAATCAAAATATGATACAAAATAATGTACTTCGTTTTTTGGGAAAAACTCACGAAACTCCGAGTATAGCTGCGCCGCCAAGGTTTTGTTATGTGCCAGGATTAGCGTTGGTTTTTGTACGTTTTGGATGATATTTGCCATCGTAAAAGTCTTACCAGACCCCGTCACACCCAGCAAAGTTTGCTCGCGCGTGCCCGCCAAAATACCATCCGTCAGCTGTCTGATCGCTTTTGGTTGGTCGCCCGTCGGCTGATATTTTGACACTAAATTAAACTTAGGCATATACATAAATTATATCACGCCGAGAGTGCTATAATAAGTACATGAAGCGTTATATTATTACGGTCAAACCTGGTTCGTCACAGGAAAAGATTGTCGAGACGGCGCCAGGCGAACTTACGGTTTATCTTCGCGCCAAACCCCATGACGGCGAAGCTAATGACGCTTTGATAAAGGTCCTCTCCAGACACTTTAAAGTTCCCAAAACTACAATTAGTATTACTCGTGGCACCAAATCGCGCACCAAAATGGTTGAGTTTTAATCTTCCTTCGACTTCATAGTCGGGAAAGGCACCGCTTCGCGGCCCGGTACGCCCTCTAGCAGCCAGAAATTGCGCTCACTATTGCCCCAACCACAAGCTGGCGGCATACCATATTCTAACATTTCGACAAAATCGCGGTCGAGCATTTGGGCTTCTTCGTCGCCTGCATCACGCGCCGCTTGCTGCTCTTCAAAGCGCTCTAACTGATCAAGTGGGTCATTTAATTCCGAGAAACCATTCCCCATCTCGGTTCCGGCAATAATCGGATGAAATCTTTCGGTCACCAGCGGGTTCTCTACTGATTTTTTTGCTAGCGGCGAAAGACTCAAAGGCTCTTCAATCAGCCAGTATGGCCCAGCCGAAGTTTTGCGAATTATTTTCCATACGTGATCAATCAGTCGCGCCTCTGATACATCAAAGTTTGTCTCTACGCCATTTTCTTTTAATATCCGAATTAGTTGTTCGCGATCCGGTTTAAATACATCTACGTCAAACTTTTCGCGCAAGAGATCTGCATATTTTACGCGTGGCCACTCGCAGTCTAGATCAATTTCAAAACCGCCCACGTTAAATTTTAAAGTTCCCCAGGTCTCCATCGCTACATATTTAATCATTTCTTCATAGAGTTTCATGCCGTCTTCGTAATTCTCGTACGCAGCATAACTTTCAAATGCAATATGTTCTGGCAAATGTTCGTCATCTACGCCTTCATTGCGAAACCTCGGCCCGATATCGTACACTTTTTCAAACCCACCACCAAGCAGGCGCTTTAATGGTAGCTCGTGTGAAATACGCAGATAAAAATCTTCGTCTAGCGCGTTCATATGGGTAGTAAATGGCGTTGCATCTGCACCACCGGTTGTGTGTTCAAGTACCGGGACATTTACTTCAATAAACCCATGCTTATTCATAAAGTCACGTGTTGCCTGCCAAAACTTACTGCGGCGCACCAACCTCTCGCGTACTTCTGGATTTACATTCATATCTACATAACGACGGCGATAGCGTTCTTCTTTGTTGGTAAATTTTTCTGGCAAAGGACGAAGCGATTTTGTAAGTAGCCTTACGTAGTTAGAAAATACCGAAATCTCACCAGTCTGCGATTTACCAACTTTGCCGGTCACTTCGATAAAATCACCTAAATCTAAAAGTTTTACATCTTTGGCGCCAAATAGCCCTTCTGGTGTCTCACCTTCGGCTTTCATAAAAATCTGGACCTCACCAAAATAATCACGAATTTTAACAAAAACTAGCTTGCCAAACGATCGAATTGCGACAATTCGTCCTGCTACGGTTACTTCTTGGCCGTCCTTTTCGTCAAAATGATCAATAATTTCCGAAATCTTAGTGTTGCGCGTGCTTTTTGCTGGGTATGGGTCTACTCCACGAGCACGGATTTCTTCAAGTTTGCGTAATCTTTCGTTGCGATAATCTTCGAGTAACATAGTATATATTATACCATATTACTTGATTTCTACAATCTTCACCTTTTTGCCATTAAACTCAAAACTTTCGCCAGCTTTAAGACCCATCATAGCCTTACCGATCGGCGATTCGTTGGAGATCTTACCTTCTAGTGGGTTCGCTTCGGTCGGACCAACTAGAGTATATTCCACTTTTCTGCCACTCATATCCAACGCGACGGTTGCACCTAAGTTAATCTTGTCTTTTTTGCCACCACGAATGATCTTAGCATTTTTCAAAATCTCTTGTATTTCCAATATCCGGCTCTCTGCCACTTTTTGTTCGTTGCGTGCTGAGCTGTATTCTTCGTTTTCTGATAAATCGCCAAAAGCTCGCGCCGTTGCAATACGCTCGGTGATCGCTGGACGACCCTTAATGAGTTCATCTAATTCTTTTTCTAATTTTTTTTTGCCTTCAGCAGTCAAGCTCACACTCTTTTTGATCATTTTTATTCCCACTTTATTAAATCTTTTTCAAGTCTACACAAAAACGCTTTTTTAGTCAAGCCCTAGAGATTGTTTAATTCAGATAAATTAATTAATTTGTTTTCGCCTGTAGCGCGATTGGTAATTTCGGCAGCATCTTCAGCTAAAGTTTTGTCTGATATCACAATACGATAAGGTAACCCCATTAGATCGGCGTCGGCAAACTTTTCGCCTGGTCGTACGTTTCTGTCGTCAAACAATACCTCATCTTCACGGCCTTGATAAAACTTTTCTGCTACGGCCCTACCTTCTTCGCCAATTCCCACTAAGTAATATTTATACGGCGCCACTTCTTCTGGCCAGACTAGGCCCTTATCATCAGCAAACCTCTCTACTATTACACCCATCACACGCGATACGCCAATACCGTAACAACCCATATAAATATTCTGCTGCGCGTTATTCTCGTCGATATATTTTAGCCCCAAAGGCTCGGAATATTTAAACTTCAGCTTAAAGATATTTCCTACCTCGGCTGCAGTCGTTTCTGTGAGCTCTTCGCGCGTGACGCCAAGGTCCGCCAAAGTCTCGTCTTCTAAAACTTCCTTATTCAAAACTACTGATTTATCACCATTATAATATATAGTGTCTTCTCCCACCGGCAAGACAGTCTGAAACTCGTGCGAATATTTTGAAAAAATACCACCACTCGCAAAAGTCTCGAATGTATCTTCTCCAATCCCGAGCCTGGTAAAAATACGATTATAGGCTTGCTCTACTTCAGCATAAAACTTGTCTAGATCTTCTTCCGAGGTATGAAAACTATACAAATCTTTCATCAAGAATTCGCGTCCGCGCAAAATACCAGATTTTGCTCTTAATTCGTTACGGAACTTGGTCTGAAATTGATAAACATAAAGCGGTAAGTCTTTGTAGCTCGAAATATAAGATTTCAGCATAGTGGTAATTGGCTCTTCATGTGTAGGCGCAAGTCCTAACTTACCACCACTCGCCAATTCGGTCTTAAACCAAATGTCTACCTCTTGGTCCGAAAATCTACCAGTCTTTTCCCACGGCTCTGGGTTTTGCAGGGCTGACATCTGAATCTCTTCACAGCCGAGTTTGTTTAGTTCTTCGCGAATTACACCTTTAATATTTTCAATCACGCGAAGTCCAAGCGGCAAATAATCATATACGCCGGCCATTTCTTTATGAATGTAACCTGCACGGGTAAGCAACGCCCCATTTGTAGCTATTTCATCTTTCGGCGCCGTACGCAAAGTCTTGATAAAAGTTTTCGAAAATCTCATACCCCTATTATATCACACTACCCTATACCGAGCACATAGAGCAGATAGAAGGCTAGGCCATTTTTGATCATATGTGTCAAAATGCCTGCATAAATCGTACCAGTAATTTCGCGCAGTCCACACAAAACTACAGACATTGCAAATACGTTTACTCCCACATTCCACTGAAGGTGTATAACGCCGAATAGCAAGGATACTAAGAAGATCGATGCAATCATCGATGCGAGGTCTGACATTCTAGCCGATAGCATCGGCCTTAGTTTGCCGTATAGCCACCCGCGAAAAATTAACTCTTCAGCAATCGGTGCGACTACTACCAATATAACAAAAGCTACTACCCTATCAAATCCTACGATATAAGTATTGAACCCTACGTCTTGAGCTTGCTCGGCGTCAAACCACGGGAAAAGACTAAAAATCGCCACTAGTCCCGCCGCCAGAATTAATGACACAATAAACCCTACTGGAGCTAGGCCAATATCAGTCCAGGTCGGCCAACCACGTAAACCCAAGTCTTTGCGACTCATAGTTTTAGCGACATTCTTGCCTTTGATGCTCTTTTTGTTGTTTTTTATTTTGAGCTTCGTCGCGACTTTAGGTGTTACAAATAAAATCACGATTAGAGCTATGATATACGATAACACCGAATAAATTGCAGTTGGGGTTGGCTGTAAAAACGTGTCTTTGCCGAGTATTTTTAGCATTATATTCCCCACAATGAGCTGCGCTACAATCACTACCGCAGCCACCCACACTAATAACAAAATTGCTTTGAAAATTACCTCGCAGATCTGTTTTTTGGGAAAATCACTATTCTTTTGCTTAGACTTTTTCGGAACCTTGCTACGCGCTTTAACAATTTCGATTTTAGTGGTTTTTTTCATCACTGCGCTATCCTTATAATATCTAGAATTGTCACAATAAAGATAATAGCTAGTAGCACCATAAAGGCCCTAGATACAATCTTTTCTTCAGTCTCTTTGGTAAGTTTTTTCTTGCGTAATTTATAAATCGCGATCAGCAGCCATCGCCCGCCATCCAGCGCTGGAATTGGCAGCACATTCATACAGGCCAAAGATACCGAAATTAGTGCAGCAAGAAACGCTAAATTAGTCGGCCCAGCTGCTGTAAAGGCTGGGAAAAGTACTCCGATGATACCCACTGGCCCCGACACCGAATCCCCCACCGATGAAATCGCCTCTTGCCCAGTCTCGCGTACTGTCGCATCAGAACTAAATTGCGACCCCACACCCGAGATTAAGTTCCATAGCATCACACCGACGCCTTTAAAGGTTTCACCAGTTAATTGTGCGGTTAGCCCCACACCTACGATTGGTGCCGACCAAGTAGAATAAGATCGCGACTGCGTGGTGGCCATTGTTACACCAAGTAAATAATCTGACTCGGCTGGGTTTAGCGTCACGATTAATTCTTTTGTATCATCCATTCGTTCGATAGTGTATATTACCTGCTCGCCAGCTTTTGTTTCATTATAATCGGTAATCTCACTTGCGTGCACAAATTCGTTTCCGTCTACTGCTAGGATTTTATCCCCTACTGCTAGCCCCGCTTGATCCGCAGGAGAATCTTCTGCTACCGATGAAATTTCTACCGGCGTAGACTCTATACGCGTGTCTACTGGCACCGTAAATTGTCCCTCCAAAAACTCCGGCATTCCAGACCACGCTAGTATAGTGAAAATCACAATCGCTATCAGCCAGTTCATCGTTACGCCGGCGAACAATATTTTGGTTTTTGCCCAAAAACTCGCTGCGCCAAAAGTCCCTTTTCTAGTATCTGCGTCCGATTCACCATCCATCTGACAAAAACCGCCAATTGGCAACAAATTTAAGCTAAACACCATGCCTTTTTGTGCGAACTTCTTATTTTCGCCATCAGAGTACACTACCTTAGTTGCTTTTTCTTTTTTCCATTCGCCGCGAGGTAGCCGTCGCCATTTGCCAGTACGTATGTCTTTCATCCAGGCCATTATGCGCGGCGGAAAACCGATTCCAAACTCTAGTACATTTACACCATTTCGTCGTGCTGCCAAAAAATGTCCAAACTCGTGTGCTGTCACCAAAAACATCAGCACGAACAACCCCACAATCACACCTATTAAAATATCCATAAGCCCATTATATCATTATTTGCCAAAGCGACGGTTGCGTTTTTCATATTCGCTCAGAATCGTCTCAAGATCTTCACCACTCATCTCTGGGAAATACTTTTTGATAAACATTAATTCTGCGTAAGCTGCTCGCCATAACATAAAACCCGAGATCCGTTCTTCGCCCGATGTCCGCACTACCATGTCGAGATCTGGCACTTCTGGGTGATACAGATGTTTGCGAATGGTCTTTGGCGTAATTTCACCGTCGACTTCTATGGCGATATTTGCCGCATCGGCAATTTCCTGCTCGCCGCCATAATTAAAACAAAAACACGCTGTCGTGCCAGTGCAGTCTGCGGTAATCTTCTCGGCCTTTTCGGCCAGCGAAGTTAAAGTCGGATTAACTTTGCCGCGCGTGCCTAATATCAAGAGCTTGATATTATTAGCCGCCATTTTTTCGGCCATTTTTAAAATCTTGGTCTCGGCCAGTTTCATGATATGATCGACTTCGGCTTTTTCACGCCCCCAGTTTTCTGTGCTAAATACATAAAAAGTAATATAAGGAATCTCTAATTTCGCAGCTGCTGCTACCAATTGTTCGATTACCTTTAATCCTTGCCGGTGCCCCTCTACTTTTGGCAGACCATTTTCTTTTGCCCAGCGGCGATTGCCGTCGGCAATAATTCCTAAATGTACTAAACTCATAATTACAATTTCATAATGTCGTCGGACTTTGCCTTAAACTCCGCATCGACCTTATCATTAAACTCCTTAGTTAATTCATTGATTTCTTTTTCGGCGCGTTTTTTTACGTCTTCGCTCATTTCGGTGGCGATCTTTACTGCTTTACGTGCATCTTCACGCACATTACGAATAGCCACCTTGGCTTCTTCCACTTTGGCCGAGGCATTTTTAACGATTTCTTTACGACGCTCTTCGGTGAGCGCTGGGATAGGTACTCGGATCACGCGGCCGTCATCAGCAGGGTTGAGACCAAGGGATTGGTCGGCCCGAATTGCTGCTGCGATCGCCTGAATATTGGTCGGATCAAATGGTGTAATTACGAGTAAGGTCGCATCAGCTGCGGTAATATTTGCTACTTGATTAAGAGGCAAATACTGGCCATAAACTTCTACTTTTACACCCGAAATCATATCTGGATGCGCCCGCCCAGTACGGACTTTTTTCATCTCTTCCTTGAAACGCCCAATCACTCCTTCCATTTTCTTGCGATCTTCATTTGTATCGAACATAAAACTCCTTAGTTAACACTCTAAGTATAACACAATATGGATAACAAAAATATACCTTTGAGGGGTGTCCGGAGGTTACGACCAAGGATTAAGGGTGCGAGCGACCCGTCCCCGAAAAGGTATATTTTGTTATTAGGTTTATTCGGTTACGCCGAGTTCAATACGTTTAAATTGGCGTACAGTTATATTTTCACCGGTCTTTGCAATCGCTTCTTTAATGAATTGTTCTACAGTTTTTGAATCATCCAGGATGTACGGCTGATTCATTAATACCTTATCAGAGAAAGCTTTCTTCATTTGGCCTTCAAGAATCTTCTCTTTCATATTTTCTGGCCCCTTGAAGTTTTCTTCGAGCTCTTTAATTTTTACTGCTTTCACATCTTCTGGAATATCATCTTCCGAGACATAAAGCGGCGCCATCGAAGCTACTTGCATCGCGATTTGATGTGCCAAAGTCTTAAATTCGTCAGTTTTTGCCACAAAAGAAGTCTCGCAGTTTACCTCTACGATTGCGCCAAGGCGACCATCATGAATATAGCTATCTACCAAACCTTCACGAGTTTCGCGATCACCGCGTTTTTCAGCTTTGGTAAGACCTTTTTTGCGCATCGCCTCGAGCGCTTTGTCAAAATCACCACCCGCCTCCACTAGGGCTTTTTTTGCGTCAGTCAGTCCCGCACCGGATAATTCTTTTAATTTTTTGATTTGTTCTACAGAAATTTCTGCCATTTTTGCCTCCTAAATTATTTTTTGCCTTCTTTGACAGCCTCTACGAAGTAGCTCAAGATCAACTTTGTCGCCTTGATTGCATCATCGTTGGCTGGGACTACGTAGTCAATATTAGTTGGGTCTACATTGGTATCAGTAATAGCAAATACCGGAATATTTAGAACCTTAGCTTCCTTGATTGCATTCTTATCTTCAATTGCATCTACTACAATGATTGCAGCTGGCTGCTCGGTCATGTCTTTGATGCCACCATAACGCTCATTCAAGGCGTCGATTTCTTCTTGAAATCTTTGTACCTCAAGTTTCGAATAGCGATTTTCGAGCTCACCCGAAGCCATGCGGCGTTCTAAGTCTTTCAGCTTCTTGATTTGGCGGTTTACGGTGTTTACGTTAGTCAACGTACCACCAACCCAGCGTACAGTTACATATGGCATCTCTATAGATTCAGCTGCTTCTTTGACAACCTCTTTCATTTGTTTTTTGGTGCCTACGAAAAGTACCTTTTTGCCATTTTTTACGATCTCGGTGATTTTTGGCAAAGCCACTTCGAGACCCTCTACGGTCTTTTCCAGGTTAATAATATGCGCATTTTGGCGCTTGGAGTGAATATATGGCGCCATCTTTGGGTGCCACCGGCTCGTTTTGTGCCCAAAATGAGCACCAGCTTCGAGCAGAGCTTTCATATCAATAGCAACTGCCATAATATGATTTCCTTTCCTTTACTATGGGTTTAATCAGGAAACCTCCCATAGCTGCTTCGTTAAATTTAATATGGTCCAATTCTATCACATTCCCTTTAAAAAATCAACAACAAGTGCCAAAATATTGACTTTTTATTACGTTTGTGCTATAATTAAGATAGGCCTATTAATACAATATAGCGGCCTGAAGGGGGGAAGTTCTTTATGAAAGAGAAAGAGACCACTGGCAACTGTACAGCTGATAAGACTTTAGAAGTAAAACTTCAGAAGCCGAAAGATCCTGATAAAGAATTATTAGAAGATCTTGCTATGGAGCAGCGCGAAGGGCCTGGTGGCTACTAATTCTGGAGGCTTCGGCCTCCTTTTTCTTTACAGTTTAGAAAAAATCTGATATAATGGTCGCCAGTTATGAGTAAAAAAGAGTTACACCCTAAAGATTATCGCGATGTTGTCTTTTCAGACGAGGCCGCCGGTTTTGCGTTCTTGACAAAGTCCACCGCGAAAAGCGAAGAGACCATCAAATGGGAAGATGGCAACGAATATCCATTGGTCAAGGTTCAGATTTCTTCTGCTTCTCACCCATTCTTTACTGGTGAAGAGAAGATTATCGATACTGAAGGCCGTGTGGATCGCTTCAAGGCTCGCGCTGCCAAGGCTGCCAAAATGAAAGAAGCTTTAGCAAACAAAGCCAAGAAAACTGCCAAAGAGGCTGAGAAAAAAGCCAAGGCTGAGGAAAAATAATCCCTCTAAAATCACAAAAATGGACGCCCTCGCAGTAGCAGCGTCCATTTTTTCCGAATTAATAACTAGCGGCGTCTCTTTTTTATTGTTAGTCTACTTTCATTATTTCTTCCCCTTGCCACAAATACAAACCCAAGTATCGCCGTCAGTGAGAATACAATCAATCCAGTTACCAAATAATCTGTCTTTGAAATATTCATTCCAGTGAACATCCCACCCGTGTCTGGCACTGGGATCGCCTCATAGTATACGCTAGTATAGTACGGTTTACCGTATAGCAATTCATCCTCAGCATTATAAGCAGTAATTCCTATCGTGTAATTTCCAGTTGGTAGATCATTTTCCGAAAACGGTAGCTCCACTTTCATCCCTGGCGTTACTACTACAATCGGAGAAATCACTTTTACAATATTGCCACTTTCATCGTAGACATTAATTTTGATATGATCTATATTTTCATTTTCAGTGTCGTAATCAAGATGTAAATAGATCAATCCGTCGTTAGGATCTTCCGCCGCCTCGCCTTTTACTGGGATAAAAGAAAAGCTAATCGTTTTTGGGTAAGTTACGCCAGCATATCCTGTAGCGACAGATTCTACCACGTATTCGCCGTAGCCATAACCATCGCTAAGCAAGTCTAAAGCAGGGACTGTTACGTATTCGCCATCGTGATATTTTACATAACGCTCTTCACCTTCAATTAAAATATGCTCAGTCTTTACGTCTTCGTCATTAGTATAGAGTATTTTTGAGTCAATATATTCTGAATTGTAATATTTAAAACTAAAAATTTGTTCCTGCTGAACCAATTCTTTGCCGTCTTGGCTGCTAGTAATTTCTATTAGCGGATCAGCCCCTACTACTCGCACCACTATGGTGTCAGTCGCTTGGTCTGACTCTATAGCTGCAGCTTCCGGCCCAGGCAAAGATGCTGCAAAGATTGTGGTGATAGCTACTAGACCAAGCCCTACTAGACCAAACACGCGTTTTTTTGTCTTTTTCATGCTCTACACTCTTTTATTTTTAGTTTTTATTTTGGTTGCGCAACTCGTGTCTAGACGGCAAACCTAGAACGGCGTTCTCTGCGCCTCCTTACGGCCATTATAATCCATACAATTATGATTGTCAACAAGATTATGCTAATAATTATTACGGATGGCGGTATCAGGCATAATACCATTTCGTTAGTTTCGGTTTTATCGCCAGCTGTTACTGTCCAGGTTACTCTGTATAGACCAAAGCCTGGCGTTTCTTCCCATTCGTCTGACAGGGTTAGCTCTGCTTCTGGTATCACCGAGATCCGCGACTCGTTTTCGGGTGTCTCGTAGTATGTTCCGCCTAGTATCCCCTCCACTCTTAATACGCCGTGCGCATTAAAATCTAGATTACCGGTATTTTTTACTTTTGCCGAAGCATTGATATTATTCAGTGTCATTTCTTTAGTAACGGTTTGACCATTTTCTTCTACTTCGGTATCTCTAGTGATGGTTTGATTAATCTGCATATTAGAGATTTCAGAAGCGATAATCGTTTCGCCATCGGATCTACCATAAATCACCATGCCAGGGCTGGCTTCGGTTTTAATACCGCTAGTGTCGGACGGATCCGATAAAGTGTGTGCGAACAACACTGCATACTGACCACCATCTGGTATGCTACTCGGGGTAGTTACTCGGTAAGATACCTCCACCGTTTCACCTGGCTCAGCAGTAAATATTGGCTTAGTGGTGTAATTTTCGTTTCTATCCTTTATGCTAATCCATCGTGCAATTTGGGTATAGTCGCTTTCTTTGCTAAACCCGAGTGTATAGGTGTCGTTTTCCTCTGAATATACATATGAATATGGTGCCGCATAAACCTCAAATCTGATTTTCTCACTGCCGTCATTGGTGACGCTCAATACGTCATCGTAGGTCGAATTAGCGCTCAACTGCAAAACCTTGCTTACTGGAGAAATACTAATACTTGTACCAATGGTATCGCCCCCAGTCCCCTCATCCTCTTCGGCATAGGTTAATCCTACTGGTATTACTATGCCAGACAATATCAACATTCCTAGCACTACGACCACTGCAAACTTAGTAAAAGTTTTCTTCATTTACCTCCTTGTTTACTTCATTATAACACGGCCAAGATGTGTTCTGTGAAAATCGCCCAAAAATCTCAAGATATGTTATAATATAACTTGTACTTTGATTTTGCGCGCGTGGTGGAATTGGTAGACACGCTACCTTGAGGTGGTAGTGGCCACATTTACGGCTGTGCTGGTTCGAGTCCAGTCGCGCGCACCAGGCCGAAATTCTTCGGTTGAAGCATTGCTAAATATGTGCTTTAGAGGTTTCTTCCATCTGAAAGAAACCTCATTTTTATTGGAAATTTCTAGGTTCGCAAGCATATTTCGGGCCAACTGGTCTTTTTGCCAGGAATCGCCAGATTTCATCTTGTCACCGATGGAATCCAGCTGGTTCGTAAGCTCATCCAGAATTTCGCGAACTTGGTCTGGATCGAAGATTTTAGCTTCAATCTCATCACGCTCAGTCTGCAAAGTTGCTATATCGTTCCGGCATTCTTCAAGCTGTTCACTCACCATCTGTTTAGCCTCTTTTGGCGCATCTTTGCCGAGATCAATGAAAGCCTGAGCCAATTCATCTTGGCGACGCTTCTTGGCTTTTATGGCCGCATTGACGCGAAGTTTCTCCGTAGTCAGCTCGTTATGGCGAACGTTTATATAATTCGTTAAACTATTTTGGATTTTTGAAATGTCTCTTTTCGTGAAACGTAGGTTATCAAGCGTCCTATATAAAGCATCTAAAACTACTTGCGCGCGAACGCTTTTTTGTTTTCTGCTGCATTCCGGATTTCCGCAGCGGAAGTAGAGATATTTCTTACCAGTACGTGATTTTGAGCGTGCTACGTGCATAAAATTACCACATTCACCACATTTTACCATCTGACGGAATGGGATAAATACTTTACCTTCTTCGGCTTTTACGGAAGCAGAGACAACTTTTTTGAGCTTCCTACGTTTTGCTTGAATTAATCCGAACTCCTCTTCAGTTATCATCGGCTTGAAATCTGGTAATATTTCACGTAAATCTACCCTCTGCCCGCCCTGGACAAGGATACCATAATAAAATGGATCACTTAAGATCGTACCAAGAACCGAGACGCTGTTATATACGGTAATTTTTCGTTTATTTTTGTTTTTACGATTAATTTTCGTCATACGATGAACATCGTTTTGTCGCCAGAAATCAATAATATCTCTTTGGCTATAACCTTCAAGGTACATATCGAATCCTCGCCTAATGATGTCGAAATTCTGGTCTGGTTCATAAAACCCTGTTACTTCGTCGCGGTTATAGCCCCATTTTGGCATACCGCCAGATTTTCCTTGGGCGAGGTTAGAGTTGACGCCGCGTTGGACACTCTCGCTTAAATGTTCTGAATATTGCTTGGACATTGCAAAAACGATGTTAAGGAGTAGTTTTGCATTTGAGTCATTCGTAAAATTAAACATCGGAAATTTAAGGTCTTTGATTACGCCGTTATCTACCATGTCGACAATCATTCCGGCTTCGAGTGAATTTCTCGCAAGGCGGTCTGGGTGCCAGGTAAGAATGCCGTCATACTTGCCGACCTCAAGATCTTTTAGCATTTTGGAAAATATCGGTCGACGCCCGGAGATTTTAGCCGAATGAGACTCTTTTAAAATATCCACGACGACCAAGCCATGAGTTTCTGCATAAGCTAAGCAATCTTTAATCTGATCAGGAAGAGATTTAGCTTGTGCGCCGACATCTTCAGAGGATTTGCGTGCATAAAGGACATAGCGAAGCAATGGCTGCTCGTCTATATCGGTTTTTATTGCCACAATTGATTTGCTTTTCATTGATTTTATTATATCATAACAGAGGTGGAAATGCTAGGCGGCCGCTTAATATAAAAATCTCTAGCCTTTTGACTAGAGATTTTAGATTTTGTGAATTATATTTGTTTTAATAGTAAAATTCAACTTCGCCATTTTTGCCCACCGATTTCCATTGATTTTGTGCTATGCGTTCTGGCGTGACTTTAATGTTTTTCAGAACGTTAAACAGACTGGCGATAGCCGTGGACGCTTCTTTGTCTTCGTCCATAAAGAACTCCTTGCGTAGCCTCTTAGGCTTTAGTGACGCAATTTATCCCGCAATTTGATAAACGCGTGTATAAATAAAAAATGCGAGCATTCTACTGCCGCATTGCTTGGGCTCCGAGAGCATCTCTAACTCGAAGCTGATTCTATTATAGCACGTTATTTGTTTTTTTTGACTTGTAAAATTTACAGAATAAGGTTAAATACAAACATTATGGAAAAAGATGATAAATTAGCACCTGCCGTTAAGCTCGTAAATGAAGCTATTGCGGTCGAATATAAGTACTTGGAAGAAGTATTAAAGACTGAAGAAAATGATCCAATTATAATTGAAGGCGAAACTACAGCTGGCTACTATTGCCAACTAATGGTGGATCCAAAAGATGTTGCAAAAATTATGCTCGACTATAATTACCCGGTCTGGCGAGTCCTGGAAGAGGATGCGCCCGATAGTATGTGGGAGGAATTGGGGCATAAATTCGGTTTAACGCGTGTCTGCTCGGTGGATTTATGAAATACGGTAAAACACCCTACTCTGACTTAAAAGCCGCTCAGGAGGGCCATAAATGCCCTGAATGCGGAAAATATTATTTAGATTACCCTGCGCTATCGCGCAAGGACAACAAAACCAAGATTTGCCCAGGATGTGGGATTAGAGAAGCATTGAATGCTTTTATCAACAACCAGCTTTGACTAAATCCTCTTCTTTTAGGTAAGTTACCTTAATATCTGATGGTTTTTTTGAAATAACAAAACAAACATAGTCGTTCGTAGATAAATTGGTGACATTTTCATGCCCCATAATATCGCTTGTAGATATATCGCGAAAATCAACATTAAGACCGAGACCTAGATATTTACTGTAAGCTTCCTTAATCACCCAATTATTTAAAATGTCTTCATCGATGACATCCTCATCTTTTGCCAGAATCCTTTTCGAAAGATTGGAGTTGACAGACCGCGACTCTTCTATATCTATTCCAATCTCGTTTTCGTCCGTCGCTATACAAAGAAAATTTTTGGAATGGCTGATATTATAGTAGAAATTATTGTCATAATAGGGTTTCCCGTATTCGCCTTTGTGAATTTTTGCAATATTTATATTTCTGCCATATGTATCTCTATATGAATATTTCAATATTTGGCTAGATAATGTTTTACGATCTCCGTTTTTAATTCGCGTTATGTAGACTTTCATCTTTTAGAACTTACTCTTAATAATCTTTTTTATATCATTATAAGATTCAATGCTTCCTATCTCTTCTGGTGAAAAAGAAATTTTAAACTCCTGTTCTAATTTTACAATCAGATCTAAATGAGTAAACGAGTCCCATTTGTCAGTATCATTTTTAGAGAAGTTGTCGTTTATACTTTGCCTAAATGTCTGTTCCATTATTTCTTTTATTCTATTTTCCATCTTTTTTCTCCACTATGTAATTATTATTATACTTCAACGGTTTAGTTAGCGTGTATTTGAAACGCTGAACCTCACGAGAATGATTTGGAACTTTTCGAAATCCATTATCACTATAGAATGTTTTAGTCTGCTCGTTCTTTTTGCTATCTATGTACTCGCCTATGACCGTTTTAACCCCTAATATTTTTAGTTCATTTAATACGATTTTTAGAAACTCTCGCTCAATTTTTCTGCCTAATATTCTGCAACTCATTAAAAATGTATCTATAGTTGCTTCTTCTTTGTTTTTTCTAACTATTGCAACTCCGGTAAGGCCAAGATCTCCGAATTTATCGCTTACTTTTATTGCTATTATTAGCGCGTCAGTCATATTAGCTAATTCGGTTTTATCGTAACGCCTAGTTGTTAAATTGAACTGATTCGTTTTATTGATCAGTTGAGCGATTCTGTCGCTATTATTGTCGTCTATGGTCTCGTAGGCTATTTTGATTTTCAATTTTTTTATAAACTCATCCTCGTTTTCGACTCTGCTTCTCAACTCTTCACTTTCCGTTTTATGTTTATAGTAAATATTTTTATTTACGTCGTCTTCTGTTAGTAGATATGTTCCGAAATATCTATAAAAATCTTTGGCGAAGTGCCCAACCATTTTATAGGGCGAATCTGGGAAGTCTAAGACTGTGACCCCATCCAATGCTTTTACGTTTTCTCTTTCTGCTGGGCTATCATCTATAAAAACAATGCTATCTAAACCAATATTCAGTTCCTTGGCTAATTCAGAAATATTAAGTCTTTTTTCTGACCAATTTATCTTTTTGGCAGCAAAATCATCCAGAGACAATACCAAATCATCTCTTTTTTCGAAGCACAGGACTACATCATTATAGTTATTTTTGCTGCAAATCCCTAGCAGAATACCTTGATTTTTTAGCTCCAAAACCATTTGTTGAAAACTATGAAAACAATTGCCTGGATAGGAGCCGCTGATTTGTAAATTTGCCAATCCGTCTTCACCCAGAATACCACCCCACAAAGTATTATCTAAATCTAGGATTAGGCATTTTTTTCGAGTTCCTCGAAACAGCGCCATCTTATCTAAAATAAAACGCCGAAAATCTTTCGCAAGAGACGGGTTTATTATTGCATTATATAAGTAATAATACTTTGGGTTAAATACGTCGTTATGATTATTATAAAATGGCGCTATATCTATAACCCTGACATTTTTCTGGCTATATAGATATTCATTATATGAGTTAATAGCTTTCTCTAATTCATTATTTCCGAAAACGAATGATTCGTAAAAATAATTATGTAGGGTTATTGCAAATATTGTCCTATTTGGATAATTGTTTATGATGTATTTCGCTCGTTCAAAATAGCTATTAATCGTCGACACTAAATCTTTAATAGAATAATCATATGGTAGCATATAGAAAATCATTATATCTGTGTCGTCGTTCAATAGTTTAATATCACCATATGCGCTATACGATATAGTTTCTACGTCTTTGAATAAGTATTCAATTGCGGTATCACGATAACAGTAAATCTTTTTCATATTTCCTCCATTAATTCTATTAGTTTACCGCTCTTGTACATAAAGCATATCCTGCCATTGAACAATTTAGCTATTTCAATATTAGTGATTAAAGAATAGCCATCTTTTTTGAATACTTTAATGGCGCGATCAAGATTGTTTATTTTAAAACAGGTGTGGTATTCTTTCTTATAGTTGTTGTGTGACAAATTGAAAACTCGCGATTCTGGATTATCTGTATATATTAGCTCTATGCTGTTTTGATTATCCTTACTAAGTAACCGCAACTTAGCCTTTTGTCCGGGGTCATAGACCTCGTTTGTAATTTGATAACCATCCCGCAGATATTCGTCCGTTAATTCATCTAAATTATTGGTGGCAACTCCTATGTGATGAATTACTAGCCCATTAACGACTCGGCAATTTTGACTTTTCATGCTAACCTCTCTATCTTTTTTATGAGAGACTTCATATATTCTTCAGTGAATTGATCTCCGTAGTAACCTATACTGATATTTGTCTTATGGGAACATTCTACTATAACTATCGAGAATGCACCTAGAGGTTGTTGTATTGATAAGTCTACGAAATCTTTAGCTTTAAAATATTTATTGGAATATTCATTTAAATCTATTCTGCCTAAATGCGATATGACGGCGCCGACGGAAAATTTATTGTAGTGTCGACTTGCCATGCATCCAATTTTTACGCCCGTCTTTCGCAACAAACTTGGCATACGACAATAATAATTGTTCAAAGTATTGCCGATGTTTAACTCTTTGCTGTTCTTCAAGCTATACAACAGCTCACCATTAATCTTGGTATAACTATCGCTCTTATCTACATCTAGAAAAACTGGCAAGGTCAGATTGCCTATATATGGATTGTTGCCGTCGTGACGTCTTAAATCTACAGGCACCATTACTCTTATCCGGTCGCTTTCAAATTCCCGAGCTAAAAGGCACGAAAGTTTGGCTATAATACCCGAAACATACTTGTCTAATTGTACGACTTGCCACCTTGTCGTGTATTGTTTGATAATCGACGCTTCGTCATGGATAATTCGGGGTAATTTTGGTTCTTTCTTCTTGTAGTAGTCTAGTTTCTTTAAGAAATCTTTCTCGGAGATAGCTTTTTTGCATTTTAGTGGCTTTTTCCCGCCTAGTAGATTTACAATGTTTTGCATAAAAAGAAGGGCACTCTTTCCGTCCATTGCCGAATGGGCGAATCGAAACACTAAATAATCGCTCTTGGGCGCCTTCACAAGATAGACTTCCATTGAGTGGCTAATTAGATCTATTTTTTGATTAAATAAATCTAGACTATAGACAATAGAATCCTTGATTTTAATATCTTGGATACTGATTGGATGCTGCTGTGGATAAAATTTACCCCTTCTTAGATAGACATTAAATTCTGGGCATTCTTTTATTACTCGCCTAATTACACATTCAATTATATCTTTATTTTTAATGCTGCTAGTTTTTAGAATGAACTGTATTGCATATGCATTGGTTGCGCTCTGTACATCCTCATATAATTGCTCTATATTTGTGATTTTTCGAATTGGTTTCACTTTCCACCTCTCTTTATCTTTAATGTAGTGGTTTTCTCGAATTCATCTTTCTTGATTATGTATTTATTGATACGTTTATAATCCGGTAATTCTGCATTTATGTCTTTAATAAGTTTACTTATTTTGCTGTCGAGAGACTTATCTTTCCGGTTTTTATCTTCTGGTACTATCGTAGCGATAATTTGTAAGCCGGATTTCTTTTGAACTCCATTTACGATGCTCTCTTTAACTATGTTGCTATAATTAATCAGTGTTTCTAGTTCCTCTGGATAGATGTTTTTACCGTTGCTGGTCACAATGACGTTTTTCTTTCTACCAACTACTTCTAGATTACCATCATTTCTTATCCTGCCTAAATCACCCGTGTAGAGCCAACCATTCTTTAAAACATCTTCTGTAGCTTTTTTATCATCATAATAACCCAACATAACTTGTGGAGCTTTGGCAATAATTTCTCCAATACCAGCCGCATCTGGATTGGCTATTTTTAGATGTACGCCATTTAGCGGCCTACCGACGCCAATTTTACTTTTTACAAACATTCCGCGAATGGTTAAAATCGGTGAGCTCTCCGTTAACCCGTATCCCTGGTAAATATTAAATCCTAAATCGTCCAGGAAGTTAAAAACCCTTTGATCTAGCTCTGCTCCACCACAAGCGATCATGCGAACCTTGCCTCCAAATCTGGCGTGAATACTAGAGAATAAGGGCTTTCTTATATCAATGTGTAATAGCCTCGCTCCTCTTGATATAAAAATTAGTTTTTGCAGAGCCTTTTCTTTGTGTTTTTTCTTAGCTGTGAGTTTTATATTATTCATAATGTATTCGAGCAGCCTCGGTACCACAACGAGTGCAGTTGGCTGGTAAAAGCACATTTCTCTCTGCATGTCTTTAATATTTTTACTAAAACAAATCGAGCATCCATTGGTAATAGGCACCAACACTGCACACATTAGAGTAAGCGTATGATGGAGTGGCAAAATTGTATAATACCTATCCGTGGATTTTAGCTTAAAAGCGGCGGCTGAAGAATAGGCACAAGAAACTAAGTTTTTTTCAGATAACATGACGATTTTAGATTTAGACGTTGTGCCGGAAGTTAGAAATAGTGCGGCGCAGTCGCGTTTCGACGTTTTTTTGACTTTACGATTTGGCGTCTCTCTGATGATGTCGTCTATTTTATTTATATGTTCTGCATGGATATTTTTAGGAAGACAATTTACTTTGTCTTTCGTTAAATCATCATAGAAAATGAAATCCAAACCGATACGCTTAGCAGATAATGCAAGCTCTTTTTCTGGCAGCTCTTTGTCGAGTGGCACTATTGTTCCAACGTCAGCAGCCACGGCAAAGAATAATAGTAGCCAACTATAAGAATTAGACGCATAAATCCCAATCTTTTTGCCAACTAAACTATTGTCCACAAAGTAACCTGACAATTTTTGGATATCATTATAAAATTCTTCGTAGGTCTTTGAAAAATTTTCGCCGACGAAGAAAGTTTTCTGCCCATACTTTTGGACACTTTCAGAAATCATCGCAGAGAAATTATTCGCCCTAGTCATATAGTTCCTCTATGGCCTCCTCTAATTTATCCGTGAGAATGTCCGCATCTGAATCTTTTTTTATCTCTAATTTGATAGATGTCGCAATCGACTTTATGTCATCCGGAAAATCATCATTATTAAGATTAATCCCTACTCCTACTACGACATATTCTAGTGTATCGGCCTTAAAATGCGCCTCAATCAAAATACCACAGACTTTTTTATTATTAATCTTGATATCATTCGGTAAAACCACTTTGGAATTTACGCCGTATAGTTCATTTAGCTTTTTAGAAATGATAACTGGTATGTGTTCTAAAGCATCTTTCCTTAACTTTTTGTCTCCACTTTTGTTTTTCAACAGGAAACTAAGAGTAATACTTTTATTTGGTTCGGAAAACCATTTCCTATCGAACTGCCCGCGCCCATTCGTTTGGGATTTTGCAATGATTAGAATATTTTCATGCGTTTTGTCTGCTATTTTTTCTGCATGATCATTGGTGCTATTGATGCTTTCTAGAACAATTCTTTTCATTGCGCGCTCCATTTCTTAAATACCAGACAGGCATTATGGCCACCGAAACCAAATGAATTAGATAGAGCATAGTTAGCGTTGGCCAACCGCTCTTTTTCAGAGATATTCAAGACACAGTCGTCTTCTAGATCCAACTTGTAAGTACTACCGGGTATAATTCCGCTCCCCAGCATTAATATCGTAGCTATGGCCTCTACTGCACCGCTAGCGCTAAGCAAGTGCCCGATTTGCGACTTAATCGACGACACGGGTGGACATTCCTTACTCCATATCTCGCGGATGGCTTTTGCTTCAGTTTTGTCACCCAATATCGTAGATGTGCCATGCGCATTGATATACCCGATATTGTCAGGATTAATCTCGGCGCAGGCAATAGCACCCAACATAGCATCCTTGCTCGATAGGCCTTCGTAGTCTGGTGATACCATATTAAAAGCATCCGAATTATTAGCGTATCCTACAATCTCGGCATATATCTTAGCCTTTCTTTTTAGCGCGTGAGATAGCTCTTCCAAAACTAGAACACCAGCACCCTCTCCTATCAGAAAACCACTACGCTTTTTATTGAAAGGAATTGAAGCGCATTTTTTGTCTTCGCCAGTATATATAGCCCTCATTGCGGCGAAGCCGGCGAGGGTTAGTGGAGTTATAGATGCATCTGCTGCTCCAGCAACGAAAATATTATTATCTCCATCTCTGATTTTTAGAAATGCTTCACCTATTGATATGCCACCACTTGCGCAGGCCGCTACATGACACATACTACTCCCTTTAGCACCTAAATCTATTGATACTTTTGCTGCGGCCGTATTTGGCAAAACTGATTGTAGGAAATATGGTGAAATTCTGGCTGCGCCTTTTGTGTCTAATTGTCTAACACCGTCACTCAATGTCTCTGGTCCACCAATGCTTGTAGAAATATAAACTCCGACCTTCTTAGCATCTTCTAAAGCCATATCTAGTCCGGAATCATTCCATGCTTCACGTCCGGCAATTCTCGCAAAATTTGTAAATCTCGAATCGAATTTTGTATCTCTTTTTGGCAAGGATGATAAGTCTAAATCTTTGACAGTTGCCGCTAACTTTACGGACGACTCGGCGAATTCTTCCGTATCTAAGACACTAATGCCATCTTCGCCAGACTTTAGGCTATTCCAGAAGTCTTTTGCATTATTGCCAATAGGAGTAATCGCACCTAACCCAGTTACTACCACTCGTCTCATTTTATAATCCTTTCAATATCTTCTAGCGACTCAACTTTCCTTACTCTAGCTCGAACCCCCTTTTCTTTGCATATTTGACGAATTAGATTTACCGGCGTAGTTCCAATGCCGATGCTGATAAATTCATCTACTGAGTCATCCAACATATTTTCAATAATGCTTTGGAATTGTACCGGGCTCACTAAATGCTTCACCATCGCTCCTCTGACATCTTTGATTATTTTCTTGCCAGTTAAGTTACAATAAATCGGTATAGTAGGCGTTTTCTCGCAAAAGCTATCTAAAAATCTCCTCATCTTTTCGCTGGCACTATTTAAACATGGGGAATGGAAGGCGCCAGTTACTCGCAAATCAATTGTCGATGCGTTTTTAAATTGCCGGAAAGCATCCTTAAACTCCTTTATTCTTGTCTTTTCTCCTCCGACTACGGTTTGCATAGGTGAATTATAATTTGTAACAAAAAGACCGCACCTCGTTGCCATTTTCTCAATTTCTTTTGCTGACATACCAAGGCACGCCACCATAGAAGTATTTGAGCCTCTTAATGCATCATCCATTATTTTTTGCCTAAATATTAGGATTTGCTCTAGCTCTTCAACGTTAAAAACATCCGCAACAGCAAAACACGCATATTCCCCAAGGCTAAGACCTGCTATCGCATCTGGCTTAATATCATTTGCGATTAAAATTTTCGCTAAAGCAATGCTCATCCAAAAAGTGGCTAGCTGAGGATTATGAATTCCCAGTCCTTCTCCTTGTCCAGTAAAAATAAACGCTCGTTTCATTGCTTATCCCAGTTCCTTATTCTATTATACCGTCTATCAAGTAATTGTTTTATATCAAATTTGCTTAAACGTACTAAGGACTCTGCAAAATAGCGCTCTATTTGCAAAGTGTTATATTCCAATGTACCTTCTTTTAGAATCTCGTCAACTAATCCCTCGTTATATAAATCTTTAGCTGTAAACTTCATGTTTGCTAATAATTCTGGCTGGACTTCGGGTTTATTAAAAATAATTGCAGAATAGGATTCAGGTGATATGACGGAGTAAGTTGCTCCACTAAACATTGCGAGTACGTCCGAAATCGATAAGCCCAATGCACCACCGCTACAACCTTCTCCAGTCACTATTGATACTATTGGTGTTTTTGTTTCCAGCAAATTGAGCATACTTTCCGAAATGGCAATACTTTGACAATTCTTTTCTGCAACATCTCCAGGATGCGCCCCAGGACTATCGAGCAATATCAGAACGGGCAAGTGAAACCTTTCGGCCAATTTTGCTATTCTAATGGCCTTCCTAAAGCCTTCTGGTCTAGTCATTCCGTAATTATTCTCTATATTCTCTCTCAGATTTCTGCCTTTATTCTGGATGATGAAAGCTGTTTTTATGCCAGATATTTCTCCGAGTCCAGTGAGTAAACTTGGATCATCATAAGAAATTCGATCTCCTTTTAATATTATGGGGTTGTCAAAAAGTTTAAAGAGATAATCGATTCCAACTGTTTTAGAGTTGTTTCTAATATTTTGGAGAACTATTTCTGGTTTTTTATTGCCATGGTCATATTCTGGTTTTTCATTCTCAGCTTTAATTGAATTGTTCTTGTTTAGTATAGCTAAAAGCTCAATAATTGTATTCAATATATCTTTTCGCTCACAAATCATGTCTAGCCCGCCGCTTTTCAACACGTATTTTGCACTTTGAAAATCGTCAGCAACCTGTTCGTGTAATATGTCTTTCACCAGCATCTTGCCGCCGAACCCAATTGAGGAATTTGGCTCAGCGATATTTATATCACCCATTAATCCAAAAGATGCAGTAGTGCCGCCATAAGTTGGATCCGTTAAAACAGAAATAAACGGCAGGCCTTTTTTGCGAAATTTCATCAAAGTAGCATCAATCTTCGCCATTTGTACTAAGCCCACAGCGCCCTCTTGCATACGCACTCCGCCTCCAGCGCAGAAAGCCACAACAGGAAGATTACTCTTTGTTGCATATTCGAAGGCTTTCGCGATTTTTTCACCATTTGCCTTCGATAAAGTACCAACCATAAAATATCGTTCCATTAGTATAGTAATAAAAATTTTACCGTTTACTTTACATTTGCCGACAATGACGGATTCAGAGAGGCCGGTACGATTTTTGTCCCGTTCAAATTTTTCACTATAATCATATGTTCTTGAATTATCTATATCGTATTCTGCTAAAAGTTGTTTGAATTTTCCACCATTCTTTCGTATAATTTCTATTCTTTTTAGAGCTGGCATCCTCTCATGGTGTTTGCAATTTTTGCACACTAGAAGTTCGTCCAATTCGTCACCGCAGTTTGAACAGGCTGGTCTATTTAAGATTCTAGCGTTACGCTTCTTTATTTTTATCTTCTGCTCATCCAGGATACTCATTACTCATTCTCTCCAAAATAGCTATAGCTACCCACTATATAATCTTCTCGGCTAATAGTCTCGTAGAGTTCATCAACGTTAGTATGAGCACCTAAAATAATTATTTCATCAAGTGCGAGTTTCATCTTTGAGATCGCCCTCCGCCTTTCCTTGTCGCTTACTATTATTTTTGCAATCAGCGGATCATAATATGGCTTTATTCGGTATCCTTGATAAATATATGTGTCTATTCGCACATCTTTTCCCGTAGGTAAGCTAAATATATTAAGCTCGCCATTATCCTTAGCAGATAGCCTGCATTCGATGGCACATTTTTTAGCACTCACTTTCATAGGCAGACGATTCTTCTGACCTGAAGCTATTCTGATCTGCTGTTCAACAAGATCTATACCCGTGACCTCTTCTGTTACAGTATGTTCGACTTGTAATCTAGAATTTATTTCAAGAAAATAATAGTTCATCTGTTTATCCACCAAAAACTCAATCGTCCCGACATTATCAAATCCAACCTCTTTTATAAGTTTGACAGCGTCTTGTTCCATTTTTTCCAATAGCTCTTTTGGTATATTAGACACTGGGGTTTCTTCGATAACCTTCTGATAATGTGATTGCACGGAGCAGTCTCTGGCCGGTAGAATAGAAATTTTGCCGAATTTGTCCGCAACAAACTGTATATCTATATGCTTATATAAATCTATTATTTGTTCCAAGAAGAAATTGTCTCCACTAAACCCAGTATTCAAACTTAGTTTGGCAGATTTGAGACAATAGTCGAAATCCCCTCTGTTTTTTACTATTTTTATGCCTTTTCCGCCACCACCATAGCTTGATTTAATCATTAGTGGACATTTATCTTCATCAGCTGATGGGATAACTGGAATTCCTAATTTTCTTGCCGTTTCTTTCATTCGGAATTTATTTGCAGTTTTTTCTAAAATGTTGCTTGATGGCCCAATAAATATAATTCCACTTTCATGGGCTCGTTTTGCAAACTCATCATTTTCGCTTAAAAAGCCATACCCTGGATGCAAAGAATCACATCCCGTATTTTTTGCCGCCTCTAGAATTGCTGGAATGTTGAGATACGAATCCGATGGACTGCTATCACCAATACAAATCGCCTCATCAGCCAAGAATACCGCCATAGTATCTTTATCGCATTTTGAGTATGCCACAACCGTTCTAATACCCAAAATACGGCAGGTCTGTATTATTCTTACTGCTATTTCTCCTCTATTTGCAATTAGTACTTTTTGAATCATATATAATCAACCTCAAAAAGCTTAGAGCCAAATTCTACACTCTCTCCGTTTTCAAAATACGTTTTTCTAATAATCAAATCAGCCGGTGCACAAATTTTATTCATTATTTTCATGCTTTCAATGATACATAAAGACTGACCTTCTTTAACTCTTTCGTTTATTTGTATGGTTGGGGATACATCATAATAAGTGCCTACCAGCGGCGACAAAATATGTTTATCTGAATAGTCAGTCTTTTCTTGATCCGTTTTAGGACCATTCTTCTTTATAGAAACTCTAAAATCGGCATCCTCGTACTCAAATTCGGTTGCATCAGAACTATCGAAATCGGCTAAAATCTTCTTCAGTTTATCAATTGGCACTTTCTATACCTTTCTCCGCTAGCAAATCCAAACAATTCTTTACGGTCTTTAGTTTAGCGAGCTCGCTTTGCTCTACTTTTATATTGTATTTTTCTTCAAGTGAGAGCACTAATTGCGTAGTCGCCAAGCTATCAATCATCAAATCGTCTCTTAGGCTAGTTTCTAATGTAATATCATCGTCTATGCCCAATTCCTCATCTAGAAACTTTTTAAATTCTTCCAACATTTTATATCTCCATTAATAATATATTAGATGTTAACCCTGCTGCAGTCCCACATAGCATTACTTTGTCACTAGTATGGATTTTTCCTTCTTCTAGCATTTTGCATAACATGAATGGAACCGAAACGGACACTTGATTACCAAAGTTATCAACACGATTAACGTATTTTTCTTCTGGTACTCCCAATTTTTTCATAATCAAGGGCAATGCCTTGCTCGCCTGATGTGGGATTACTAAGTCTACATCGTCCAATGATAGATTAGTCTCTTTTTCAAAATCGTCAAACATTTTTGGTAATTTTCGCGTGCATGCACGTAATATATCGAGCCCCTCCATTTTAAAGTAATATTTGTCTCGGTTTTTATTGTTCATTTTAGTGGCATTAAGTCCGGTTAATCCACCTACAATTTCTGTCGCGTGCGCGCTTTCTGACCAAGTGCACTGTTTAGAGGCTATTACACCTCGTTTCGTATCGTTAGTATGAGAAAGTACAATTGCCGCGGCTCCGTCAGAGAATAGTTCATAGATTTCTTTTTTATCTTTCGGAAGCCCAGGGCTAGCCAGCTCGCTTGATACAATTAAGATATTTTTATATGTTCCAGCTGCAATCAGATACGATGCAATATCCAGTGCGGTTATAAAGCTAGTACAAGTAGTATTAATATCCATAGCAGGAATGTTGTAGTCGTTCATTATTTGTTCATGAATTAAGCTTGCCGTACAGGGGATTGGTTGGATACCTACTGCCGAAGCGGCTATTATCAAATCAATATTTTCTGGTTTTAGCCTAGCATTTTTCATCGCCTTTTTAGCGGCATTTGTCGCCATAAAAAGTTGATTTTCCTTGCCTGAAGCTCTGTACCTAATTTGATTACCAAATGTCACTATGTTTTTTGGTAAATAATATCCATAGCCCGATATTTTACAATTTCTCATTTTTTTATCCTTTCCACTCGCTTCATCTTTTTACTAAAATCAGATTCATATTTCTTAAAAGTAGTGGCTGGCATTTTGAAACGCATTCTCTTAGCGAGAGTTTTTAACTCTTCTTTGATTAGTCTTTGATTTTCAATGTCTATATTATCTAGATAAAAAATGACTTTTTTGGATGATTCTTGTACTACTCTATAATTCTTTATTTTGGGCACGTAGAGTACCACTCTGGAAATAAAATCAGGGAATACTTTTATCGTTCTATCATTTACGCCATCAAATTCAAAAACATCATCCATCCTTCCTTCGATCTTTTTAAGCCTTGTCATAGATGTCCCGCATTTACATGGCCTTCTATCTTCAACCAAAATATCGTTTAATCGATATTTGACAATAGGTTGAGTCGTCCTAACAAAGTCCGTGATAACCGGAGTAAATCTTGTGTCGTCAAGATACTCCTTTTCAACCACTACAACATCCTCGTTGAGATGTAGGGAGCCATACTCGCAAGTGTATCCAAGGAACCCTTCGGTGCATTGATATACTTGGTATATTATCTTTTGCTTGAAAACCCTTTTCAAATATTGTTCGTCTTTTTCTGTTAATACTTCTGCAACTGATATAATCCTTACTGGATTAATGCTCAGCTTCTTGACTTTGGCAGTCTCCGCTAGTATGAGCAGTACAGATGGCGGTGCGACCAAAATTGTCGGCTGAAACTCCTGTAATTTTATTATATTTTGTTCCATTGGCTTTAAGATGTCAAAAAACTCAAATTTAAGTATCTTACTATTTGATGACTCATATAAGTTATTGTCGGCCCGAAGGAAAAACGCAACTTTGGTCCCAAAGATCTTACCTTTCGGTAGCATTTTTGCCATCATGCCACCCACCCACGTTGCGATTTCGTCGTCGCTAAGGACAAACACCCCACGGTGTCCACTTGTCCCAGATGACAGCCCAACAGAGTAGCCATTCAGCTTTTCTGAAAAATCACGGCTTTTTTCGCTATTAATAGCTAGCTTAAGGGCATCGTCCTTTGATATTCCGGCTGTATTCATTCTGTCAAAATTATCCATCATGACTTTTTTATTCATATACGGCAACTCTTCAAAAGTTTTGCCACTAAACTTTTGGAAATACGGGGAATGGCGTTCGAAGAAATCTAGTTGTTTTTTTGTCTGCTTTTGCTGATATTTTTCCAGCCTCCTTCGACTTTTAAATTTGTGAAAATAGCGGGCACGAATAAATGTTTTAAGAATTAAGCCTTTATTCATAGTAGCTCCTTTTTATTATTTACATCATGACTAAATACCAGATTAATACCTTTTTTCTTTAATAACTTTAAGTTATCTAGGGTATTACGATATTCTCTCATATTGTCCTGTATTAATGATGCGGGAAACTTCATATGGTACGATAGATCAATTAAATCATTCCCCCAACATGAGTCTGCTGCTAACAAAATCTTATTATCTATTAGAGTGCCCAATTGACCGCTAGCATGACCACCTAGCTTTAATAAAATTAAACTGCCGTCATTAAACAAGTCATAACCTTTCAGTGCACCAAGAACTTCAGTTACCATCATTTTATCTGAAATTACGTTAGCCCTATCTTCAAAATCGGCAGGAAAGAAACGCTGCATTATTAAATCTCGTATCCTTCTATTTTTGTATGTATTTATAGTTTCTTTTGAGACAATAAAATTCGCCTTGCCAAAACTCCTAAGCCCACCAATATGGTCTGGGTGCAAATGCGACAGTATGATTGTCTTAATATCCTCCGGCCGAGTCCCGATTTTACTAAGTTGATACTTTAGCTCGTCATTTTCTTCTACTAATGTGGGATTAAAGAAATTATAAGCTCTACCAACAAAACCAGTTTTACAAATATTAGCAGAATAACCTGTATCAAAAAGAATCAGCCCATGCTTAGCGTGCTCAATCAAAAATGCTCCGGCTGGGAATTTTCTTTTTTCGCCACGCATACCCTTAAAAACTCGACCGAGGTTATTTGTACAATATCCACAACTAAAATACTTAACACTTTTGATGGCTGGTTGCATATTTCTCGATTCCTTCGCTTAATGTCATCTTTGGTTTATATCCCAAATCTCGCTTCGCTTTGTCAATATTTAAAGTCTGGCTATAGCCCAAAGTGCAGATAGTATATTTAGTAATTGGTGGCTCTTTATAAATATGAAAAACCTTATAAATTGATTCTATGGCGGTTGCGGTCGAGATGGCGAATCTTAAGTTAATATTCTTGTATCTTGGTGTTTCGCCAAGTTGCTTAAATAATTCCTCCAGCAATCCTTTGAATTCTTGCGGCTCATCATTGGTGATATTATAAATCTTATGTGATGACTTTTTACTTTCTGCTGCGAGCCTCACTGCGTATGCGACATTTTCGACGCACGTCATATCTACATAGTTCTTTCCGCCCCCAAACAAAGGCAATCCTATTTTCTTGTTAGCATGTATTAGTCTAGGAACGATACTTGTATCACCTACCCCAAATAATCCTCGTGGGCGAAGTATTGTCCAATTAATGTCATCATATTTCTCAATAGCTTTCTCGGCTAGAATTTTACTTTCAATATAGTAGTTCAATTTGTTGTCTCTATCATAATCATCTTCGTCTATATCTAATTTATCGGATTTGCCAGCATAAATACTGGGAGATGATATGTACACGAGTTTATTAACTTTGTTTTTACGACAGGCTTCCAAGATGTTTTTAGTACCATCGACATTGGTTTTTAAAAAATCGGATCGTTTACCCCACACAGTTGAAAGTGCACCGAGATGAGCGACAATATTAATATTTTTCGTAGCCTTTAAGCAATCTGACGAACTACATAAATCTCCGTAAGCCAATTCGATTTCCGGATATTGCTGCTTTAAAGCTGACATTTTTTGCTTATTTCTGCCAAAAGCAACGACAATATATCCGTTATCCAAAAATTCGGCAATAACATACTTACCTAAAAATCCATAAGCGCCAGTAACTAATACTCTACGTGAGATCTTTTTCATGATTTTCTCCATACTATCCCCATAACCAAGTGGAACACTCGCCATGGAGTGTTCTAGACTTCATTTTTCACAGTAAGCTATCGAGCCAACTGGAGCGAGTGCTCCACGCAGGGTTCGATATTTCACACTACCTTGTTAGGGGTAGACTTACCATGAAATTGAAATCTAGAACTATTTTTATTATATCATACCCGCCGCCAAAATTACGGCTATATGTCTAATACTTTTTTATATAATCTTTCGACTTTTATACCAAACTCTTCTTTGCTAAAATTATTGGATTTTTTCAAGGAATTTTTATGCATATCATCCATCAATATCTTATTGTTTAATATAGACTCAACACCTTCTATAAAATCATCTTCATTTTCAAAAACAAATCCGTTGCTACCTTTTTCTATTATCCTATCTAGACATTTATCTTTTTTGCAGACCATGGGCATCCCAGATGCTAATGCCTCTACATATGTTAGCCCTTGCGTCTCACTCGTTGATGCTGATACGAAAATATTCCCCAATTGATAATATTTGTATATTTCATCTCGCAAAATCGCACCGGTAAAAATCACATGGTCACTCATATCCAATTTATTTATTTCCTTAACTAATTTTGTTTTATATGGTCCATCCCCCACTATGATTAGTTTTATGTCTTTGTCTCTTTTTGTTAATGCTGGCAAATACCTAAGTAACTCATCTATATTCTTTTCTGCTGCCAATCTGCATACTGTTACTAAATATTTATTAGAATTTTGCAAACCTAATTCGGATAAAATTTTCGTTTTTTCTTTTTTGGGCAATCTTTTCTTATAGATATTCATATCTATACCGGAAGGAATGATTTCTATCGGGCATTTTATACCATATTTTTCCATTACAGCTTTTACCTTTTCCGACGGGACAATTAGCGTCGCCGAAGTGTTATAGATTTTATTGCTCATAATTTTCACAATTTTCTTGCCAAGTTTCTTGTTTGGGCAAAAATATTCAGTATAATCTTCGTATAATGTATGGCATGTTGCCACAAATGGAATATTGAGGGTTTTTATTATTTTATTTGCAAGAATTTTAGTGGTAAATTCTGATTGAGCATGGACAATATCGGGTTTCCAATCTATGATTTTTTGTATCAACTTATCATGTGTTTTTAAACTAAACCTTGCCCCCGGATAAACCGGAATCGGCTTAGACGCAATATAATAATTATTATCCTTAAAATATGATTTACCGTTTGGAGATAAAACAAGCATCCGGACATCATGCCCCAGTTTTCTTAGCTCATCTTTTAATGCAGCGTTTGAATTATGAGCCCCGCTTATTTGGTATTCACACACGTCAGATGAAAATAATATTTTCATATTAAGTTTATTCTTTGTTATCTCTTACGTATTATATCATAATCCAGCTTCTTAGAATTTATTATGTAACGAAAACTACCCAATTTTCGTTACATAGAGTATAATGGATTTAAGGAGAAAAATATGAGCAATCACGAATTAGCTGAAAAAAGAATTATAGATATGCCAGACGGTAGTGTTTTCACGACCTCTGATTTTGCTGATATAACAGCAGATAATAATCTTCGTCAAATCTTTTCTCGTCTCGAAGGCGAAGGTAAGATTCGTCGAATTTTACCCGGTATTTACGATAAACCAGCTTTTTCTGAAATCCTACAGGAAAATTCAGCGCCAGACATTAATGCTGTTGCTGAGACAATCGCACGCAAGAATAACTGGACTATCGCTCCAGACGGCAATACGGCCTTAAACTTACTCGGCCTTTCAACGCAAGTTCCAGCAAAGTGGGAATATCTTAGCAGTGGCGACTCGAAAAGCTATCAAATCGATAATCGTTCCATCAACTTTATCCACCGTGCAGATCGAGAACTAAATGGTATGTCGAGAAAAACAATGCTTATCATACAGGCTATTAAGGCTTTGGGGCCTGAGCATGCCTCGAAAGATATTATTGAGCAGTTAGCTGGAAAAACTTCGGTTGCGGAAAAAGAGAAACTACTAGCCGAAGCAAAGCCTACTACGAATTGGATTTACGAAGTAATAAAGAAGATTTGCGAGGTTTAAGATGTATGATCTAGTAAATCTTCCGAAGGATGAATTATCAATAATCATTGGAAAAGTTTCTGAAGCTAAAAATTTAAGTCCTGCCATTATCGAAAAAGACCTCTTCGTTTGTGCTATCCTCGACTATCTTTTTACTAAAAGCCCATGGAAAGATAATCTTGCTTTTAAAGGCGGCACGAGTTTATCTAAGGCTTTTAATCTCATCGAGCGTTTTTCCGAAGATATTGATTTAATTTTGGATTGGCGCGTGATTGGTTTTGGAACGAAAGAACCACTAGAGAACCGCTCGAATACAAAACAGGATGCGCTAAATAAGGAATTCGATGTAAAGACTGAGAAATTTTTAAGATCCACATTCATTCCTAAACTCAAGGAAGATCTTACAAATCTTATAAATCGCGGCATCAATATCGGCTACGATGATGATGCGATTATCGTCGGGTATGGGAATGATTATGCAGATGAGTCTATTCTGCACGTAATTCGGCTTGAAATCGGCGCCAAAGCGGCTTGGACGCCCACTGAAGCCTCCACTATCCGACCGTATATCGCCGAGGTCTATCCAGCGCAGTTCAGTGATGCTTCCGTTTCGGTCCGCACTACTACACCAGAACGCACTTTCTGGGAGAAGGCAACAATCTTGCATCACGAAGCTAACCGCCCAGATGATTTGCCTGTCCCTCCGAGAATATCGCGTCATTATTACGACATTTATCGCATGGCGAAACTTGGCGTGCTCGATAAGGCTCTAGCTCAATCTGATTTACTAAAGCAAGTTGCTGATTTTAAAGCTAAGTTTTATCCGCGAAAATGGGCAGAGTATGACTCAGCCAGAATCGGTTCGCTCAAACTTATTCCGTCTAATATTCACAAGGAAGCTTTAAAGCGTGATTATTCAAAGATGGCAGGCATGATTTATGGTGAACGTCCAGATTTTGATGATTTGATAACTGAACTTGCTGAAATTGAAGCCAAAATTAACGGTAAATAATAACATATCTCACCATTTCTCGTCAAGAAAAATTTCTACCCCTGTTTTATGCACGAAACAGACCGAAACACCGTTTGTGATCAAGTGGATACCCTCCATTGACTTATTGTAGTTTTATTTTCTAAAAATCGTTACCATAGCTCGGCGTAATATCGATTGGTTCCGCCCACAAAAAGCGCTTCTCAACCGACCAACGCCGGACAAAATACATGCGCAAAATCGCCTCGTTTACGTCGCGGTTATTTAGGGCACGTGGGATATAGGCGAGAGAGAAATAATATTTATCCTCGTCTTCGCGGTCTAAGTGAATATAAATGCGTTTTCCGTAGCCATAGCGCATTTCTTTGTCCCAAGTTCCAAGCAAAGTCTCGTCATCAAACTCCCTAAGCGCCCATTTAGCATCACGAACGCTCGAATCGACGAGCACCATTTCTTTTAAGTCATTATATTGACGCGAGGTGAGTATACCTTCGTGTTTTTCGTATAATTCGGTTAGTTGCCTTGCGGTGACTTCTATCGGTCCGCCATTCTTTGGCTTCTTGTAGATACGGCTTTTTACCATATTGCCCTTTTCTCTTAGGGATGCGCTTAAAGCGGTATTATTCCCATTATAACATTGACAATGGAAGCTCTAAAGAGAGCTTTTACGATGACAATGATGGTGTTAGGTTGTCCTACTTAGCATTATTCACTTATTTTTGTATTACTGGTTCGTAAATGCATTGGCTGTCATAGCCCTAATATATAAAATCTCGTTCATTGACAATTATATTGCTTTCAACTAGAATATAAGTAGGGCGGTAGTCCGAATGCGAAATTATGTAATCAATTGCGTTACAGAGTGGTTCGTAAAGATTTGGATTACGCGCACCACGAAAAAAAGATGCCTCTAGGGCATTTTTTGATACACGAAAATGCGCCCCTTACCATAAGGGGCGCTGGGGGGTGATTGGAGTTAATTATTCTCACACTTGCCGCATTCGTCGCAGCATCCCCCTTCGCTGCAGCTTTCGTCGCAAGTGCAACTTTCGTTTTTGTCTTCATCATTCCCTACACATACACTATCGAGCATAGACATGAGATCTCCCAGATCTACCATTCCGATTCCGATTTCAGACACCGGTTCTTTAAGGGATGTCGCCATTAAGGCAAAGAATAATCCATCGGGTATTATTTCATAGAAATACCGGAGAATCGTGGGGGTGAAGTAGCCGCTAATGGTTTCTACTTCACCGCTCAGCAAATAATCAATCAACAGAACAAAGCGGTTCTTTTCGAGCGAGGAGATTTTGTTTAAAATCTTTTTACTGGTATTGTCTTCTTTGATCGCCTTTCTGATATCTTTGGGAATATCTCCGAAGTTTATCAGATTTTCGGTAGGCTCAAGATAAACACGTGCCGGCAGGATAAAATTAAAAACCCGTACAGCAATTGCTGCATGCTCAATTAATATTTCAGCAATTTTCTTATCAAGCGTCCCTTTTGCGGCTGATGCCGCTGCGGTAGCCAATAATGTGGTTAAAAAATCTCTCGCGGCAGGAACGAAATGGGGTGGGGTATCGCCTTTACTAAAACCAGACCCCTCCAACATCTCAATTATGGCCTTGCAGTCATTTTTGTTGATTGCTTCAACTATCTCTTTCTTACTGATGCATACCATCGTAACGAAATTACCTTCAGTTCTTGTCATGATCTAAAATCACACTCCAATCTGTCAATTTTCAAGGCCCTGAAGCAAGCCTCATTCCTAATTATATCACACTTCTTAATAAAAGTCAAGATCACAGGGGTAAATTACGGTGTCTTATTCTTGGTCGCTTTCGTTACCGCCCAATCGGTAATATCAGTGAACCTATCCAACGCCGTTACTAGTCGGATATCATTATTAAACGTCCTCACATTGCGATTGTAAAAATACGTCAAGTTCGGCTGATATAAGCCAATTGCTGGCACACCGGTCACCCAATAGTTCAGAAACGTCTCATACTTTTTAGCCTGTAAGGTTTGATCTAGAGTATCGCGCGCACCAAGTAATAAATCGTCCACTAATGTGTTACGGTAATTAGATAAGTTTAGCCCAGCACTCGATGCTTGCGAAGAATGATAATACGGCAACGGGTCTGGCGCCGCACCAAGCTCTACTTCGTAGATCAAAATATCATATGCCCGTTTTGCGATCACATTGTTTATAAATTCTTGATTCTCGTCATAAGTGGATACATTTACTTCAAAGCCAAGGTTTCTCAATTCATTTGCTACCGCATCTGCTACGCCGGGTAAATACCCAGAGTTAATCGTCGCGACTTCTAATTGAATAGCAGTAGTATCACCAAGTTTTGCCTTTGCTGCTTCGTAATCTCGTGTCGGTATTTCCGGATATGTCGACAGCTCGATCTGCGAATCTAGTAAAGGATAATCTAGTGCCGCTGTATCGGTAGCTACCGCACGGATCTTCTCAATATCGATTCCCTGCCGGATTGCCGCGCGCACCTCAGCATTTTTTATCGCTTCGCTATTAGTGTTAAAGAAGATATAAGCCCCCGAGTTTAGGCTGGAGTTTTTTTGCTGGAACTGTGCTGATTTTACACGTTCTTTATCAGCTGCAGAAAGCTCCGCTGTTGCCGTCACTGCACCGGAATTAAGCGCATTTATTATCGCATCCTTGTCTTTATAAGTATGTACTGCAAACCCACTTAGCAACCCCTCGCCCTTATAATAATACGGGTTAGCTGACAAATAATATACCTTTTCTTCACTCACCGAAGTAGACTGCAAAGCATTAAAAGTGAACGCCCCCGACGTTACTGGCGCGTTCGAAAAACTATCTTCGATCAAAGTCTTTGGGTCGACATTTTCAAGTTTATGTTTAGGTAGTACCGGCACATTAAGCGCCGAGATAAAGTCCGCGTAAGTAGATGGCAAGGTAAATACTATCTCACCTTGCTCGTTTTCGCTCACCTTGACATTGGAAAAGTTTGAATCGTAAATTGAGTTTACCGATGGGTTTTTGATTAGACCTATCGTGAATAACACATCTGCGTTTGTAATCGGCTCGCCGTCAGACCATTTTAGGTCGTCGCGCAGCACCATAGTCCAAACTTTACCGTCCTCACTCGGTAAAATTGACTGCGCCAGGCCGACGCCAGGATGCCCAGAGTAGTCAATCGTCGAAATCGTAGCAAACATCAGACGGCTTAGCACTTTTTCGCTATTAGTGGTGGCAAATAATGGGTTGAGTGAGCTCACGTCGCCGATCGTCGCCTCTGTATAAGTCCCACCATTGCTAAAGGCATTCTCTGAATAGGAATCAGCAAACCAAAACGCTTGCGTAATCGCCAACATAATCAACATCGCCACCAGCAGCCCCCATTCAAAAATCAACAGCCGGATATTCTCGATGTGTGAAATGCGGGCTAACAGGTTTTCCTTAATATGCTCTTTGCTCTCTTCGCTTGCTCTAGTTGAGGCACGCGAAAACCTTCTAATAAACTTTTGCCCACGCTTTTTGATAGAACTTTTCATATTATGCCGGAATTAATAATAGCCCCAAAATCGATAATACGAAGATAACGGCAAACACAATCGTAGCAATAAATAGCGACTTTTCTAGCCCTCGACGAGTAGTATAGAGCTCACCCGAGCTGCCAAACCCAGCACCAAGCGACGCGCCACGTTGTTGTAGTAAAATCAAAAGAATTGTCAAAATCGCCGAAATAAAAGTAATAACTTCTAGAAAACTTCCTAATTGCATAAAATAACTCCTATGTCTACTTTAGCATATTTTTTCTTTTGAGTAAAGAATGGTATGTGATCGCGAACCGGTGTGCTTCCTCGTCAATTCGGGCGACTAGTTTGGCAATATGTGAGTTATTTGGTAATTCCATGCAACTGTGTTCGAAGGAATTTCGGAGCGCGGCAGCGCGAGATGGAACGTCGGCCGCCCATGGCGATGGGCCGGCCGGACGTGCCTCGAGAGCATAGTTGCTAGGAATTACCAGCTTGACCTTAGCATTACGCGTATGGTTGCCCGATTTGTCGCGTCCGATCACTGGTATCCCGAGCGGACTAACTAGCGGCAAGATTGCGTTTACCTGTGTAACCCCACCGTCCAAGATTATTAAATCTGGATAGTCCCATTCCCTGTGTTTTAGTCGCCGCGAGATCACTTCCGTCATACTTTTGAGATCATCATTCTTACTGGTGCGGACTTTAAACTTTCGGTATTCATTTCTCGCCGCCGCACCATTGATAAATACTACCATACTGCCCACAGTATTTTCTCCGGACTGGTGCGAAATATCGTACCCCTCTATCCGTCTTGGTGGTTCGGCCAGCCCAAGTAGTTCTTGCAGTTGTTTTAAAGCCTGATCTGACGAAATATCCAAAAACTCTTTGTCCGAAAACACGATTTTTTTCTTTAGTTCTTTCAAGCCGAACAATTGGTTTCGTGCTTCAGCTGCCAATTCATAATTCCCTTTGGCCGCTTCGGCATACATGGTTTTTTCTAGCTCTTTTAATAATTTTTCGCGATCACCTTCCAGGTAGCGGATCAATTTCCGTAGGTTTCGTTTGTAATCTTTTGCCGTAGTTTTACCAATTTCTATACCTGGCGTTAGGCCCAGATCGGTATTCAAAGTTTTCTTACCAGTATATGGCTTGTCGTAATACGGAAAAATGCGCCGAAGAATCCTTACTGCTTTTTCTACTGCCGATTTGCCATAGAATGGCCCAATATAGGTCGCCCTATCATCTACCGGGTTTCGCGTGAAAGATATATACGGCACCTCGTCCTGCATATTAATTCTCACATAGCTCACCGTCTTGTCGTCACGTAGCAGAATATTCCATTTTGGCATGTAGCGCTTGATCATCTCAGATTCCAAAAACAGCGCATCCATCTCGGTATCTACTACAATCCAGTCCGTATCGGCAATCTCTTTAACCAAAGCTTCGGTTTTAGCGTCTTTTCGTGATTTTTGAAAATATTGTCGCACGCGGTTTTTTAGCACTGCTGCTTTCCCCACATAAATGATCTCACCCACAGCGTTTTTATGAAAATAAACCCCCGGATCCACCGGGAGTTTATTTAGTTTTTGTTTTAACACCTCGTTCATTATTTAATTATATCACAGTTCTTTGTAAATGTCAACATCCGTGTCAATTGTAAACATGCTAGACATAATCTCTTGTAGTACCTCCGAAAAATCCTTGTACTCTTCTGGCTCAGAGACATTTACATGATCAGGATAAGAAAAACCTAAGTCAATTGTCATCGTGCCTTCGCCGTCATTAAGATCGGACACTAGGTATAGACGCGAGAAATTTTTATCATTATCTACTTCAGCATAGATATTTGGCATGGTGCCGACAATATCTGCCACATCATCGGTGCTAATCTGGACATTGTTGTCCCAACCTAAGCAACTATAGAGTTCACTCGACAAATTAGCATTTTGAATCGAATTGACATAATTAGCAAATTTTTCACTATCGATATTTACCTTGTACACTGGATAGTTTTTACTGTTTAATGTTACGTCTTTATTGGTGGCAGTGATGAAAGGATTTTTACGGTACAACTCGGCTGCACTATTACTATTAGTATTAATTTCGCTAACTAAACTCGTAATACAGCTAATATCGCTGTTGGCCGTTACCCCGCCCGAAACCATATTTAGTTGGTCTACCGATATTTTGAGCCATTCTCCATCAACCACTTCTACCACACCAAGTAGCGAAGTGAAATAAGACAAAGTTTCCTCGTCTAGCATGCTCTGCCCGCCTTCTTCCAAGACATAATAACCATCAGATACACAGTTTGCGTCTGTGCTGTCGATACAGTTAGTCAAAAGTTCTTCACTTACACAAAGTTCGTCGCCTGCACAATCTTCTACATTGCTAGAAAGGTTCAACATATGTAAAATCCCAGATTGATCTAGCGCATCTGCTACGCCGTCAATCTTAAAATATAGATCTCCATTTCCAGCATATACTTCGTCAAACTCTACTGAGAATTTACCTACATTACGGATATCTACTGTAGCTACGGCTTTAGAGTCGTTAATCATCGAGCTCGAAATCCCACTCGATTTTAGATCGATATTTACACTAGAAATTGGCGAATATTCATCATTAACTGCGATATCTATATTACCATCAATCGCCACGTTGGCCGGTGCATTGCCGCTCATAATTTTGTTCATTGCGGCGGTCACTGGATCGGGCTGGTTCATGATAATCGCAATCGCTGCTGCTACGCCACCGATAATTAGTACTGCTACTACTGCAATAATTCCAGCGATCAGCCCAGTCTTTTTCTTTTTGGCTGGCGCTACTGTTGGCGCTGGTGCGGCTTGCTCCATTGGTTGCTCGGTCGGCATTGCTGGGGCTGCCGGCTGGGCTGGCTTAGGTGTCGGCGCAGTCGGCTGAACTGGCACTGGGCTTGCTGCCGGAGCTGGGTTGAGAGGATTTGGCGTCTCTCCTGGGTTTTCGTTCATAAAAAAACTCCTTCAAATTATAATTCTTATGTTTATTTTACCACGAACATATAAAATAGGCTATAATATGTCTATGGATAATTGTGTCATTTCGAATATTAAAGCTAGGCAAGTTTTAGACTCGCGTGGCAACCCCACTGTAGAAGCTGAAGTTCATTTAGAAAACGGCGCATTTGGTCGCGCCATTGTGCCGTCCGGCGCATCTACCGGTACGCTCGAAGCCTTAGAACTTCGCGACGGCGATAAATCTCGCTACGGTGGCAAAAGCGTATTGAAGGCCGTCTGGAATGTAAACTCCAAAATCAAAGATGTCTTGGTCGGTAATATTTCCGAACCTCGCACCGTAGATCAATTAATGCTAGACTTAGACGGTACAGAAAACAAATCCAATCTTGGCGCCAACGCCATTCTCGCTGTCTCGCTGGCTAACGCCAAGGCTAATGCTCGCGCTCGCAAGATGCCGTTTTACCAATATGTCGCTGAGCTGGCTGGTACCATCAATGAAATGTCTATCCCGATGCCAATGATGAACGTCATGAACGGCGGTGAGCATGCTTCTTGGGCTACTGATTTTCAAGAATATATGATCATGCCGCTTGGCGCCGGTAATATTACCGAAGCCGTCCAAATGGGTGCCGAGATTTTCCACTCACTAAAAGAAGTATTAGAAGAACGTAACTACCCTACCACCGTCGGCGATGAAGGCGGTTACGCGCCAAGAGTAAAAGACGGCAACAATGAGCCGCTCGAATGTATCAAATATGCAGTAGATAAAACAAGATATGAATTTGGCAAAGATATTGCTATCGCAATGGATATTGCGGCCAGCGAGTTTTACGACCAGGACCATTACGTGCTAAAGACCAACGGCGATTGGAAGTCGGCTGATGATCTCATCAACTGGTATACCTGGATTATTGATAACTACCCGGTAGTTTCTATTGAAGACGGTCTCGCCGAAAACGATTGGGCAAACTGGAAGATCATGACCGAGCGTCTGGGCAGCCGCGTCCAGCTAGTGGGTGATGATTTGTTTGTCACTAATGTTAAATTATTAGAGCGTGGCATTACCGAAAAATGCGCTAATGCGATACTCATAAAGCCAAATCAAATTGGCACTTTGAGTGAGACCATCGATGCAGTCATGCTTGCTAAAAAATCTGGCTACAATACCATTATGTCGCACCGTTCGGGTGAAACCGAAGACGTATCTATCGCTCATCTTGCCGTCGGGCTTGGTACTGGGCAAATTAAAACCGGTTCTCTTTCCCGCTCTGAGCGTATCGCCAAATACAACGAACTTATTCGTATCGCCGAATCTAATTCGCGTTTAGGTCTGGCTAAGCCATTTTAGCTGCTATCGCACTAGCTTCGCGAAAACCATCATAAAAGTTTTCGGAGATTTTTGGATGACCGATTTTGTTGGCCGCTTTTACTACTTCTGTAATATCGTCAGTAATTTTAAAGATATTTACATCTTTAGAGTTAATCAATTTTAGCTCTAACATTTTTTTGATTGTCTTATCAAAACTTTTCCAAAAACTCTTGCCAATCAAAAATACCGGCATCTTCGGCATTTTAGATTCCTGCATTAAGCATAAAATTTCGGAAATCTCATCCATAGTGCCAAACCCTCCCGGGAAAAACACAAATACTTTCGCCGCCATTGCGAGGGATACTTTGCGTGCAAAGAAATATTCAAATGTTAAACAATCTGTAAGATATGGATTCGGAAATTGCTCATGCGCTAGAGTGATATTTAACCCAATCGTCCTGCCACCAATCTCGTATGCTCCGTGCGAGGCAGCCTCCATAATGCCAGGGCCGCCACCAGTAATCACTGCGTGCCCATTTTCGGCCAATAGCCCACCTAGTTTGTACGCCATTTGGCAATATTTGTTGTCTTGCGGTAATCTTGCCGAGCCAAATATTGTCACGCCCTGCGGAAAAGATCTTACAATCTGCAGACCCCGCCCCAAATCTTTGGCATAAGCGTTGGCACGCTCAAGATCGGCGATTGATAACTTTTTCAATAACTCTGCTTCAGTTTTTAACATATTTTTCCTTACAATTTTTGAATTGGCATTGGGTGAAGTGGTTCGTCACCGGTAAGTATTCCACGATTTGCCCCAATTTTTGACACTACAGCCGTAGAATTAGCCGAGGCGAAAATTAGTGAACTTCTAAATGATTTACCATCCGCCAAATGCGCCAAAAATCCTGATCCAAACGCATCTCCAGCGCCAGTTGCGTCTTTTACTTTGCGGTCTTCGTAGATACCAAACCTATAGACTTCTGCCCCATTGCTGGCAATTCCTCCCATTGATCCGTCCGTGATAATTACAGTGTCAACATAGTTATTTAACCGGTATACTAGCTCGCTTAGCATCACTCCTGGTACAATCTTACTTGCCTCAGATTTATTCACGTTTAGTATACTAACATATTTTAGTAATCCCACTAATTCTCTAGCGTTCTCGAGTTCTCTCACTCCTGGGTTAAACATTACTTTGGCGCCGATCTCGTGCGCCTTTTTAAAAAATCTTTTCAAAGTATCCATATCGCCACGCAAAGTTGTAACATATAGCCAATCTGGCTGTGTCAAATCCAGATCGTCTTCCGAAAAATTACCAAACTGCTCGCTCGCTCCGCGACAAGTCAGTATGGTGCGCTCGCCACTTTGGGTATCTAACAAAATCACCGACGTACCGGTAGTTTTTCTTTCTAGATAATTTATGTAACTAGTATCCACCCCTTCCCTGTCCAGTGTGCGAATAATCGCTGCTCCGGCTGGGTCGCGTGCCACGTTGCCCATAAAAATCGCTTCGTGTCCATGCCGCGAAAAAGTAATCGCCGAGTTAATGCCGCCCCCACCGACCTCGTAAGATAATCTATCGATATCAACTTTCGACCCTACCAGCACCTTGCCAAAAATCGCATTATCACCAATCTTGGTCGCGACTAAATCATCGTGGTCTATCAGATAGACGTCTTGCAAGGCCGAGCCTAGCGAAACGATCCGTGCCATTATAACACTACTCCGTTTTTATCAATCTCGGCTACAAGCTCTTGAAAAGTCTCAGCTGGATTAGGTGAAAGAGCAATCGCCGAGCCCACATTGATTACGTCTAAGTCTGCGTGCGCCAAAGCTCTCACGTTTGAAATATTTGCACCACCATCCCAACTAATTTCTACTTCTGGCTTCATGTTGCGTACTAGCGGTATTTTTTCCATCTGCATCAAATCTGCTTGGCCACCTTGTACACCTAAGTGTCCAGCAAAAATTAGTACATGGTCTGCAGCTTCAATATAATGTTTTACATTGCCTGGATAAGTAGTCGGCAGCAGTCCTACGCCTACTTTAATCCCAGCTTCTTTTAGTGTCTCAAAAGTTGGCAACAAATCTTCGCTTGCTTCAGCATGCAAAATACATAAAGAAGGACTGAGCTTTAAGATAGTATCTATATATTCGTAAGGTTTCGCTACCATCAAATGTAAATCTGCCTCCCAGTTTTTGGGCCACCAGACGTTAGTAATATCTAATGTTTCGTTTGGTGCAAACGTACCATCCGCCACATCTATTTGTACTCGCCGCGTAAAAGTATTTATTCTCTCAACTTGCTCGCGATATTCTTGTTTATTGTCTGATAAAATTGTCGGGACTATCGATACGGTCCTAATCATAATCTCCCCTTTCGTCTAAACGATTAATTCGCCTTACGCGGCGCTCTAATTTAGAAAAATCAGTTTCTAAAAATGTGGCTACAATTTCGCGCGCTGCCGCGTCATCTACAAACAGTGCGGAAAGACATAATATATTTGCATCGTCATGCTCGCGTGCTAATTTGGCAGACTCTGCGGTATCGCAATGTGCCGCACGGATACCTTTAAAACGGTTGGCTTGAATCGTTACGCCATGTGCCGAGCCACAGATTAATATGCCCCTTGCACTGGGATCTTCGCGCACTGCCCTGGCTACAGCCATAGCTGGATCGTTAAAATCATCGCCTTCGTGATATTCGTAAGCACCCTCGTCGGTCACGTTGTAATCTTTCTCCGCCAAAAACTTAAGCAAAGCTTGCTTTCTTTCAAACCCACGATAATCTGACCCAATATATACTTCCACTAATTACCCTTTCCAAAATCAATTGCGAGTTCTACTAGGCGATTAGAGTATCCCCATTCGTTGTCGTACCAAGCTACGATTTTTATCATATTGCCACCCACCACGTCGATTAATGGTAAATCTACAATACAAGAATGCGGATCACCAATAAAATCGGACGACACAAGCTCTTCTTCGGTTACACCCAGGATACCTTCATAGTATGGCTCTTTTGCGGCTTTTTTGAAGATGTCAGTAAGCTCTTCTTTGGTAGTGTTACGCTTTAATACTGCAGTAATATCAGATAAAGACACTACCGGAGTCGGTACCCTCACCGACAACCCATTAAACTTACCAGCAAGGCTTGGAATGGTTAGTGCTGCTGCTTTTGAAGCGCCAGTAGAAGTCGGTACGATATTTTCAGCAGCTGAACGCGCTTCGCGCAAATCTTTGGCCGGAGCATCTAATATTCTCTGCGACCCAGTGTAAGAGTGCACGGTGGTCATCATCGCCTTATCTATACCAAATTCGTTTTCAAGCACCTTCATTACGGGCGCGATACAGTTAGTGGTACAAGAAGCGTTCGATAAAATCTCGTCGGTGTCGTCTACAACTTCTTCGTTTACGCCGAGTACTACAGTCTTGGCACCTTCGCCTTTGGCTGGGGCCGAGATTACTACTTTCTTTGCGCCAGCTTTGATGTGTGCGCGCGCATCTTCGGGCTTGGTGAAAAACCCGGTTGATTCAATTACAATATCTACACCCAAATCTGCCCAAGGTAGCTTTGCTGGGTCTTTTTCGGCATAGACTGGTATTTCGCGTGAGTTGATAATAATCGAGTTTTCGCCGGCAGAGACTTTTTTGTCGTAAGTGCCGTAAGAAGAATCGTGTTTTAATAAGTGCGCCAATGTCTTGGCGTCAGTGATGTCGTTAATCGCCACCACTTGTGCGTCGCGTCGTTCTAATAATATCTTTAGCGCATTCCGGCCAATTCGTCCGAAGCCGTTGATTGCCACCTTTACCATTTTTGCCTCCTAAAAAATCTACTTATGCCAATTATAGCATAAGTAGAATAAAATTGTAATTACAATTTTTATCTCGCAAAGTGTGCGAATGCGCGGTTTGCTTCGGCCATTCTGTGGCAGTCTTCCTTCTTCTTGAAGGCCGCACCGGTTTCGTTGTAGGCATCTACAATTTCTGCTTCAAGGCGCTTAGCATATGGCATACCGCTGCGGGCACGAGCAGACTGAACTAGCCACGAAAACGCGAAATGTAGTTGGCGGTGCCCCGAGATTGGGAATGGAATCTGGTAGTTCGCACCACCCACGCGACGCGACTTCACCTCGAAATCTGGCGATACGTTGGCGATAGCTTTTTCGAGCACCTCTACCGGGTTCTCAGACTTTAATTTCTTAGCAGCACCTTCAATTGCAGCGTATACTGCGCGCTCGGCAACTTGCTTTTTGCCGTCTAGCATAGACTTGTTGATGAGTCTTTGAACTAGCATAGATTGATATTTGCGATCAGGATTAACTTTACGCACTAATGATTTAGTAGTTTTACGTGGCATAATTACTTATCCTCCTTCTTCGCACCATACTTAGAGCGACCTTGCTTGCGACCTTGTACGCCTTGGAGGTCCAAAGTCCCGCGCACAATGTGATAACGCACACCCGGAAGATCTGGCACACGACCACCGCGCACTAGCACTACAGCGTGCTCTTGTAGGTTGTGACCTTCGCCGCCAATATAGGCCCAAACTTCTTGGCCGTTGGTTAGACGCACACGTGCCACCTTACGCATAGCGGAGTTTGGTTTCTTTGGTGTCTTAGTAGTAACTTTTATACATACACCACGCTTCAAAGGCGCAGCTTTCTCGTAGCGCTTGGTTTTCAAGGTGTTTACGATTGAGCCAAGTGCCGGAGATTTAGATTTTTTCGCAGCTTTTTTGCGAGGCTTGCGAATCAACTGATTAATAGTTGGCATTAAATCTTTCCTGTTTAGATTAACATATAATATATAGTGACTTTTGCTACGCTATATGTGGTGTTTTACCAGCCAAAATCAGCCTCCAAACCCTAGATATAGCGGTCACTATTTGCCAGTTTGTTTACAGCAATTACAAACCAGCCGAAACTCTTATCCTCATTATACCACAAACCTCTTGATTTTTCCAGATTTTTATTACAATAAAGGCCAACTCCTTTTTAATGGTAGGGCGGGGATGATTATTCAGCGAGGCAGCGGACTGAAAAGCCGCTGCTCCTGCTGTTGCTGTAGCTGTTGGCCAGGTTAACATTACTAGAACTGAAGTACAGGTCGAAGGCGTTAGAACCACTGTCTACCGCGCTAGACCAATAGTCGCCGCTGATAGCTGAATTGTAAAGCGAGCCACTATTGACGTAGCCGGACCGCACAAAGTAGAGCGGGCTAGCTACCATTTTGTTGTAGCCACCTGTAGCATATCCTGCCGTGTTTTTATCGTCCTTAGTAATATCATAAGCATATAATAGTTTAGAGAATTCATAGGTTCTAGTATTTGGTAGTCTCCAGCCTTTAGGACAAATAGAGTTAGCAGCATTGCCGCCTGTAATGTTGCCAGAAGCATTGGATGCTACGGCTGCGGTCCAGTTGTAATAGTTGCCAGACTTACCATGGCCATCTTTGTAACCATCTGGTTCAGCATTACCACGATCATAGGAATATGGTGAACTATTGTTATTAGGCCAAGTAGAAGAGCTTAGGCTACTTGGTGTTATAGTACTTCTTAGTGGAGTCCAGGCAATAGTGCCTCCTGTACAAGTAGGATCATCATTAGAACAAGAGTAACCATTATTTGTGTCGTAACCTTTAGAACCATAGAGAGTAAGATTAGTATCATTAGACGTAAAGGTACGCATAGCAATACTACCATCTGGATTAGTAGTATTAAAGTCTAGATCTAGATTCTCTGTCATCCAACAATGACCATCTTCTAGTTTGGCCACCCAGTAGACACTATTGTCTCTTATGTCTATCAGTTCTGCTTCAGATGCGGCCCCAAAGACGTTTACTTCACTACAAATAGTAGAGTTCATGTCTTGGATTTTGTAGTAGTCATTATACTTTTGTTTGTCATTATTTGAGAGAGCCTGAGCAATAGTAGTAGGAGCCTGAGAACCAGAAGGATGAAATAACATATATTTCATTTGTCCAGTATAAGTACCAGCAGTTTGAGTACCACTAATATAGGCAGCATAAGTAGCAGTGATCTTAGAACCGGTACTACTATCTACAGTACCAGATGGTTTTTTGGCTACCCAATCCCAGGTACTAGGCACTGTGCTAAAGCCCCCACTATAGTTAGGATTCAATTCTAAAGTATTGTCTAATCTATCTATTCTGAAAGCCCAAGAAGAAGTAGTATCGCCCTGACTATAAACGCCAGTAGGTATATTACTACCATTATTGCCTACTAGATTAGTATTACCTTCGGTATTATCGCCAGAAGATACCGCATAGATAATGTACCCGCCATTATCATTGCAATAAGTAGTAAGCGTAGTAGGTGCTCCACCTAGATTATCATAATACTGATTATTTACTACTGATTGAGTATGAACAGAAGATGATCCTCCGTCTATAGTACAAGATACTGGCAAATCTAGAGTTAGCTTATCTACATTAGATTTATCAGCAAAGACAGATACATTAAGATATGAGCTAAAACTTACTATAAAACCTAGTATTAATAATACTATACTATACAGATATACTTTTAATACTTTATTAGTATTAACATTAATTATTTGGTGGCCCATCTTTACCTCACTTAAATTATTAAGCTCTTGTGGTGCCACCTGATAACGGGAATTAACAAAAATGGCACCGCAAGGGGTGCTATATCCAATTATTCACGCCAGCAACTGTCCATGAAAAGTTGGTCCTTACGGTGCCATTACTTTTTTCATGAACAGCTACGATATAAAAACCGCTGACTTTTAAATAATTGAATATAGCATTTTCATTATAGCACAAAAAATAGCCCCGCAAGGCTATTTTCCGTTGATGTGCAAATTAACTATTGGCTTTTACCAAAAAGTCCAAAGTCGCTTCGATAATCATCCGATTTTTAATATCCATTTTTACGTTTGGATCTTTCAAATTTTTCAAAGCTTCGGGCGATTTTTTATACACATCTTTTAGTTCGGCAATTTTCGCAGAAACTAAGTCGTCTGACACCGTAATCTTATTCTCCACTGCGAGGGTTTGGAGAGCCAAAGATGCTTTTACTCGCGCTTCAGCGATTTTGCGAGCTTGCTTTTCCCAGTTGTCCATTGTTTCGTTGTTGGCTTTCAAGAAATCTTCAAAGCTCATTCCCTGCGCCGCAGCGTTGCGCGACATATCGTCTTTGATCATCCGCATTTGGTCGTCGATCAAAATCTCGGGTGCTGGCACAGAAGATTTTTTAACTAAAGCGTTGACGAGGTCATCTTTAAACTTTTCTTCGAGCTTGTGTGAGTTTTGCGCTGCTAAGTTTTTCTCGATATCGGCCTTGAGTTCTTTTAGATTTTTGAACGGACCACATTTTTTGGCCATTTCGTCGTCAATCTCAGGCTTCTTGACTTCATTTACTTGCTTGACTAGCACCTCGAACACCGTCTTCACACCGGCAAGGTCTTTTACGCCGTAATCTTTTGGAAAAGTAAGTTTAAGATCAAACTTGTCACCCGGCTCGTGCCCGATGATGCCGTCTTCAAACCCCGGAATAAAAGTTTTGGATCCTAGTGTCAAATGATAATCTTTGGCCGAACCGCCCTTAAACGCTTCGCCGTCTTTCTTACCAACAAAGTCAATAATCACCTCGTCGCCTTCTGCCGCTGCACGTTTGGTAGTCTTTTTCTCAGCAAATGAAGTCGCGATATTGTCTAAGATTTCTTTAATTTCTTTGTCTGAAACTTTGACTTCCTCTTTCTTTACACCCAGTTTTTTATAGTCGCCAAGTTTTACCTCTGGAATAATATCAGCCGTAGCGGTATACTCTACTACTTCGTCTGGTACATATTTTGTGACATTTACATTAGGTAGCACCAAAGGCGATTTTTCATTTTTTGAGAAAGCCTCGATCACGGTAGTACGCACAGCCGTATCTACCGTCTCGGCATTTAGATCATTTTCCGGAATAAACTTTTTGGCTACATCTACCGGCACCTTACCTTTGCGGAACCCTTCAACGTGGATTTCTTTGGCTAATTTTTCGAGTGCCTTTTCTTTGGCTGGCTTCAAATCTTTCGCGTCTAAAGTAACTTTAATTTCTACGCGCGAATCAGACAGTTTTTTAACTGTAGTTTTCATGAATAACTCCTATAATTTTATACATTATACCATAATCTTGGGTAGACTAGTAGACCGAAAATGCGTCAGCGTAAACTTTGAGCTGGCTCCCAGCTTGACGTCTGGGTTCAAAATATTGTTTTGGTCAAAAATCTTTTTGATTTCGTCGTAAAGGTCTTTTTCGGCATCTTTTAGTTCGGTGTTGGTTACCACAGCTTTGACTCGGCCTTCTGGCGTGCCGCCGGCCAGCTTGCCACCCTGGCGATTAATCACGTATGCGCCCGCCCGCAAAAAAGTCGCCGCTTTTTTATTAAAATCTTTATCCTCTAAATCAAACTTTGGCCGAAGATTATAATTATTCGTTAGATACGACCCAAACAACGCCAAATCTAAGCCTAGCTTCTGTTTTAGTACTTCTAGATCCTTCATAAAGCTATCAATCGTATATTCGGGTAAATAAAAATTATTCAAAATCGGCACTCGTTCGCCATTTTTCGGCGAATTTAGATACACCGGCAAGGCGTTTTCAAATTCGTTTAGTGCTAGAGTGTTTTCGGGCGACTCCAAGATCAACTTTGCGCCGCGTGGCAGTTTTTTCTGCAGAAGTGAAACTTTTTTCAGGCAGCTATTGACTTTTTCATCAAAACTCGCAAAAATCACAAAACCATCCTCTAGTTTGCGGATCACGCCGTCTAGGTTTTTGCCGGATTCGCGTGCTTCCTGGATGATTTTAAGGTCGCATAGATTAATCTCGCGTGGCTTTAGATCCTTGATTTTGTGCGCGAACTCTAGCGCCGACCCAAGTTCTTTAAAAGTTGCCACCAGACGGGCTGGTTTTTTGCTTAGTGGCACCGCACGTAGAATTACTTCCGACACTACGCCAAGTGTGCCCTGTGCTCCAAAGAATAGTGGCATCAAGTCTAGTGTGTCTTTGCGCTGGGCTTTGGCAATGGTAGGATAGCCGCTTTTGTCACGTACTATGTTTTGTTCGATCCCCTTGACTATCGCTACTTTAGATTTTAATAGTTTCGAAATTTTACGATAAATGTCGCCCTCGAGAGACTTTTCAACCGCTTTTTTGGCAACATAGTAGTTTTTCATTCTCGAAGTTTGTAGGCACTCGCCGTTTGCTAGCACCACTTCAATCCGTTCGACAAAATTAGAGATGCCGCCATATTTGCCGCTCCAATTATCCACCGGGTTGTTTGAAATCAGCCCGCCAATTGTATCACCGCTATGGCCACTTATTGGTATCGTGAGGCCAGACACGGAGAGTGCGGTATTAAGCTCCTTCAAAGTGATACCGGCCTGTACTCGCACCAACCTCTCGCGTGGGTCAATTTCTAGCATCCGGTTGAGTTTTTCTGTAGAAATGACTAGCCCCGATGATAAATCAGCCCCGCCCTCGTCTAATCCCGAGCCGCATACGGTCACTGATGCCGGGATGTCTTTTGTTGCGATTTGATTAAAAAATCTGAGAAGCTTACGAATATCATCAGTAGACTCTGGAAAAGCTACAAACTTAGGTTTGATTTTGAGTACCGAACGGTCAGTGGAGTAAGTTTCTAGTATTTCCGGCGTGTCAAAAACATTTCCGACGATCAACTGGTTCAGATACTTCGTGATTTTTCCCATACTGCTTACGATTATAGCACAAAAAAAATCGCTCTCGCGATTTCAGATCTCAACTTGGTGCCCGGAACAGGATTTGAACCTGCACACCTTGCGGCATATGCTCCTAAGGCATACGTGTCTACCAATTCCACCATCCGGGCGTAAAACTATTATAACATACCCCGCGCCAAAAAGCGAGGTTTTCGTGCCTCGCTTTTGGTGTTTTGCTAGATTTTAAGCTTCTCTTTTTGCTAGCACTACCGAAGATAGGTATGCTACTATGGTGCCGAGCATAATTGCGATTGGCAAGATTTCTCCTGGGCCGGTCGAAGGCATTTCTTCGCTAATGACTGCTACTGTAGCTGTGGTTTCGGTCGTAGCCGCAGGCTCAGCCGCAGTGTCGTCGCTTTTTTCGGTCGATATTACGCCGATTGTCGCGTCGTTTTCTTCTTCAGTCTTTTCTTCGGTTTGCGCTTTTTCTTCAGATTCTTCTTCAGTTTCTTCGGTGTTGGTTTCTGTGGTTTCTTCTGCTAGCTCGAATGAAGTGTTGTCTTCGCTAGCGACATTAGTGCGGCTAGATTTCTTAGTCGCTACCACGATAATCGCTACGATCAAAATCAAAATCAACGTGACTGCTACTGTAGCCACAGCGATAATCTTGCGACGTTCTTTTTTCTCCGCTTCTCCCTGATAATACATAAAATAACTCCTTATCTTTTAATTATATCACACTTGATATAAAAAGTCAAACCATATCCGTTATGCAGCAGTATAGATAGAAATGTATGCAGCAGCGTATTTATGAGTTTTTTGAAGTTTTAGCCCTTCTATCTCTGGCACTTCATCAGGGTGTGACAATACAAATACCCCGTCATTTTTTAATGATTTTGCTAAGTTTTTTGCTCCGTTAATCTCAAAATTGTCATATGGCGGATCAGCGATAATAACATCAAAATTATCGGTCGGCGCAAAGTTTTTAGTGTCCGCTTCCGTTACTAATGACATCTCTGTTAGACCCAATTTCTTTAAGTTTTCCCGAATCACTTTGGCAGCACGCGAGTTTTTTTCTACGAATACTACCTTATTGGCTCCGCGCGACAAAGCCTCTATCCCTAGTGCTCCAGAGCCGGCGTAGGCGTCTAACACTGTTGCGCCCGGCAGATACCCGCTAATCATATTAAATAGAGCCATTTTTTCCCTAGAGCCCATCGGGTGGGTGCCAGAGCCCGGAGTGGCGATAGTTTGGCCGCGATATTTGCCAGAGGTAATTTTTGTTGAATACATACTAATTTAGGGTAGTTAGTTGTTGATATTTTGAGATACCACTCATCAGTTCTTTATATTTTACCATATTATCAGGATTTTTCAAGAATTGCACAACATCTGTCTGCGCGCGGCGGATCAATTTCGTATCAGAGAGCGAAGCAATACGTAGATCCAGCGCCCCATGTTGCAAGGCTCCATAGATCTCGCCGGGGCCCCGTAGCTTTAAATCTACCTCTGCCAAATAAAAGCCATCGGTAGATTTTTCGAGCTCTTTCAGTCGCCTAGATGGCCGCATATCGCCAGAGGTGAGTAGATAACAGAACGACGCCTTATTTCCCCGCCCCACGCGGCCCCGTAGCTGGTGTAGCTGCGCCAGGCCATAGCTTTCGGCGTTTTCAATCGTCATTAGAGTAGCATTTGGTACGTCTACTCCCACTTCTACCACAGTAGTAGACACTAGTATCTGAATCTCACCGCGCGAAAACTTCTCCATAATTTCGTCTTTTTCAGCCGGCTTCATCCGCCCGTGTAAAAACTCTACCTTAGCCCGCGGAAAGGTATTTTTAAGCTTAGTGCAGCGCGATTTTACAGAGGTAGTTTCGGTGCGCGGGTCGTCGTCGATAGCTTTGCAGATCCAATATACTTGCTGTCCAGCTTGTATAGTGCCCTGAATCTGGGGGTATAGAGTTTCTTTTGTTTCTAGCTCTGTTAATATCTTGGTAGTAATCGGCTGACGCCCCTTCGGCAATTCGTTTAAAATCGAAACGTCCAAATCGCCAAATACCGTCAGCTGTAATGAGCGCGGAATGGGGGTGGCCGTCATTGCGAGTAGATGCGGTGCCAGGCCAGACGGAGATTTTAGGAGCAATTTTTGTCTCTGTTCCACACCAAATCGGTGTTGCTCATCTATCACTACTAGAGCGAGGTTTGAAAACTCGGTATCATCAGTAAGCAGGGCATGCGTACCAATCACTAGGTCAATTTTGCCTCTAGCGATTTCTTTTTTGAGCTCAGACTTTTTCTTAGTCGCCCCTGTAAGAAGCGCCGTTTTTACGCCAAATTTTTCGAGGGTTCTATTCAGCCCCTCATAGTGCTGAGTCGCCAAAATCGCCGTTGGGGCCAAAATCGCCACTTGATGGCCTTGTAAAATCGCTTCATACGCCGCGAGCGCCGCCACCATAGTTTTGCCCGAGCCCACATCGCCCTGTAAAAGCCTATTCATCGGCGTGCCCTTCTCCATATCTTGGAAGATTTCCCAAGCCGCCAACCTCTGCGCATTGGTTAGTTTAAACGGTAAACTCGCCACAAATTCTTGTATTTTTGCCTTATCAAAGGGTATTTCCGCAGCTTTTAGTTTTTCGTTTTCTTGGCGGTTTAGTTTTGCCGCTAAAATCAGCTCAAATAGTTCTTCGTAGGCCAAATAATCACGCGCCCCCTGGATAGTTTTTTCCGAATTAGGAAAATGAGCGTAAAATAGGGCATTTTTGCGTGTACCAGATTTCACCGTAGGTAGTAAATCAGGGATTTCACTAAACTTTTCCCGCGAATTTGCTACCAGACGCCGGAAATCGTGCGACTTTAACCCCCCGTGAGCCACGTAGATAGGGCTAAGGCCCGTCTGGGGGTCGATATCGGCTACTTCGGCCGCCGACGGCGAGATTAAGCTATAACGGCCGTTTTTGAGCTCGAAATTACCGGTAAAATAGTATTCTTTCTCTGGTGAAAACTGCCGCACTCGGTAATTTTGGTTAAACCACACCACCTTAATTGCTCCAGTATTATCTCTGATGACACCTTCGGTGATAGATAAATTTCGCTTTCTTGCGCGGCGGGTAGAGAGGCTGTCTATTTTACCCCTGATTACTACCTTGCCGGGCCGAACCTGCGAAATAGAGGTCGGCGCTTCGTAATTATCGTAATCTTTTGGCAAATTGTAAAAAAAATCCCGCACTGTCTTGATGCCAAACTTTCTCAGAGTTTCTGCCGTCTTGGGGCCAATACCTTTTAATGTGTCTACGGAATCAAACAAGTTCATGCTTTGCCGCTGTGGTCCTCGCGCCATTTAGCAATCTCACCGTGATTACCAGAAAGTAAGATATCTGGCACGGTCATACCACGAAAATCATAAGGCTTGGTATATTGTGGATATTCTAGATTGTCTCCATCTGAAAAACTCTCAATCTCAGCCGACTTTTCCCCACCTAGTACGCCAGGAATTAATCTTACAACCGAATCGATAATGATGAGCGCTGGCAACTCCCCGCCGGTAAGCACGTATTTACCAAGCGAAATTTTGTAATCTACGATCGACAAAATTCGCTCGTCATACCCTTCGTAGTGAGGACACAGAATGATGTAGTGTCCGTCTTTTATAGATCTGGCCATTTTTTGATTCCAAATCTTCCCTACCGGGGTAGGCAAGATAACTTTTGCGTCGGGATCTTTGGCCTTTACAGACTCAATCGCGGCAAAAACCGGCTCACATCGAAGCAGCATTCCGTCCCCACCTCCATACGGCGTATCGTCTACGGATTTGTGTGGCCCCAGTCCAAAATCTCTCAAGTTCACAAAATCAAACTCTGCCAAGCCTTTTTCGGTGGCTTTCCACATCATCGAAGTTTTGAGATACGGTTCTAAGGCCTCCCGAAACAGCGTAATAATGGTAAACTTTATCATGCCCCTATTATACCACAAGAAAAAGAGAGGCGACTTTGCAGCTTTCCTCTCTTTCGCGCTGATGCGCGCCCACCCTTGGGGCACATTGGTTTGTTTTAATCCGCTGTTTTTGTTTTTAACGAGTCTCCACACTCCACTAAGTAAATCAGTGGAACCCCTGTGAAGCGTACCAGCTTATGTCTATAATAAAGCATAACTTTTTTGTTGTCAAGCATTGATTTTTATCAATAAGTATGGCATAATTAAAACATGTTTGTTGATACTGCGAAAGTGAGTTTAAAGGCCGGCGACGGTGGTAATGGCGCCGTTTCTTTTCGCCACGAGATCTACATCCCCAAGGGTGGCCCAGATGGTGGCGATGGTGGTCGCGGCGGCAATATCATTTTTAGAGCAGATAAAGACACTAATACTTTGATAGATTTTCGTTTTACCCCTATTCTCACCGCTGAAAACGGTAAAAATGGCGCTGGTCAGCGTGCCGCAGGCCGTAGTGGCAAGGACCTGATCGTCGAGGTGCCTATTGGCACTATTGTTAAAAAAGATGGCGAAATACTAGCTGACCTAACTCACGATGGCCAAGAAGCCATTATCGCGAAAGGTGGCGACGGCGGCTTTGGCAACGCGCATTTCAAGAGCTCTACTCGCCAAGCTCCAGTAATCGCCGAAGTCGGCGAACCGGGCGAAGAATTTGAGGCCGAATTAGAGCTCAAATCTATGGCTGATGTTGGTTTGGTGGGCCTGCCAAACGCCGGTAAGTCTACTTTTCTTTCTGTAGTTTCCAATGCCAAACCCGAAATTGCCAACTACCCATTTACTACCATTACGCCGAATCTCGGTGTTGCCACGATTGATGGTCGCGATCTATTGATTGCCGATATCCCGGGTCTGATCGAAGGCGCCGCCGAAGGCAAGGGTCTAGGGCACGCCTTCCTTCGCCATGTCGACCGTACAGCTGTATTGCTGCACTTAGTGGATGTTTATAACAACGACGCCGGAGAGGCTTACGAAACCATCCGAAAAGAGCTCGAAAAATATTCCGATTTAAAGGACCGCCCAGAAATCGTTGCACTTACCAAGTGCGAGGGCGTAGATCAAGACATTATCGATATGCAGACTGCATCAATTCTAGAAAAAAACCCCAACGCCAAGATATTCTCGATTTCCTCCAGCGCCCACCAGGGTCTTCAAGGGCTGCTTCGTGAATTGAATGAGATAGCAAAGGAGCGGAGATCGACTTCTTCGAAGGTCATTCGCGACAACGGGAGTGAACTAAGCGAGGAGCCCCGTAACGCTCGCCCCTTGGGACGCGAATTGCCGGAGGCAAACGGGCGCGACGAAGCGGTCCGAGAAGAAGTTGACGACGCGATCATCCCTACTATCTCACTCAGTCCCAAAGAGCTTAAAACCGCCTGGAAGGTCGAAAAGCTAGACAACAAGTTCGTCGTTACCGGTGAGAAAATCGAAAAATTCGCTCGCCGTACCGACCTCAATAACTACGCTAGCGTCAACCGCCTCCGCGACATTATGAAAAAACTCGGCATCCGCGCTGAACTCACCACTCAGGGCGCCGAGCCAGACTCTATCATCTCCATCGCCGGCAAAGAGTTCACCCTGGTCGAAGATTATTAATTATTTCTTTGATGTTTTCTTTTTGGTAGTGGTCTTCTTTTTTGTGCCACCACGTACACCACGACGAGTCGCTTTTTTTGGCTTGTTGGCCAGCATTTCTTCGGCTTGCTTAAGCGTAATCGTCTTAGGATTGGTTTCTTTCGGGATTTTTACATTGTTGCGCCGGCCAGGTCCCTTGACGTATGGCCCATAGGCACCATTTATAATCATAATCTCGCCCCAGTCGGCAATAATTGAGTCCACTTTAGCCTGATACAAAGGCAGAGCCTCTTCTAGCGTCACCGTATAGGGGTCAGAATCTTTCATCGGGATATTATATTTGCCACCTTTAAGATACGGGCCAAATGGACCATTTGCGGCAATTAATTCTGTTCCATCTGGCGCTTTACCCAGCACACGTGGCAGAGCCGGCAAAGCCAACTGCTTTAAGGCTTGGTCTAAGTTTACAGTTTTAACAGATTTTCGCTTTGGCAAAGGCGCAAAACGTGGCTTTTCGCCGGCTTCCTTTTCGTTGTCGCCTAGCTGAATAAACCCACCATTCTTCCCTACTTTAGCGTAAATCGGTTGACCCGTCTCAGGATGATGTCCTAGAAGTCGGGCGTTATTATAGCGTTCTACACCATTAGCGACCAGCACCGTATCATGAAACGGCCCATAAAAATCTTTCAACATCTTTACGCGCTCCAACTTCGCGTCGGCCACGAGGTCCAAATCCTTTTCGATATTTGCCGTAAACTTATAATCTACGATATTTTTAAAATTATCAGTCAAAAATCCAGACACCAGCTCGCCGATTGGTGTGGGGATTAGCTTACCCTTGTTGGCACCAAACTTTTCTTTTACTACAGTGCGTGTTATTTTATTATTTTTAGCTTTTAGCTCAATCGCTTCACGCTCTTCGCCTTCGCTTTCGCCCTTCACTACGTATCCGCGCGCCTGGATCGCCGTCATGATCGACGCATAGGTAGATGGCCGGCCAATACCTAGCTCCTCGAGCTTTTTTACTAGCGAACCTTCAGTGTATCTAGCCGGCGGTTTGGCAAAAGTTTGCCGTGCGGTAATCTCAAGACAATCTAGCTTGTCGCCCTTCGCCACCTTTGGTAATTCCGAATCTTTTGAACTGCCATAGACTTTGAGGAAACCATCAAAAATCACCACTTCGCCTTTTGCAACAAATATCTCATTTTCCCCAGTAATTTTGATGGTAGTTTTGGCGACCTTAGCATTTGCCATTTGCGTGGCTACCGTCCGCGTCCAGATTAATCTATAAAGCCGCTTCTCGTAATCATTCTTACCAGCATTTAAATTTGCGATATTGGTCGGACGAATTGCCTCATGTGCCTCTTGCGCACTGGCGTCTTTGGTTTTGAAATGTCGCACCTTGAGATATTTTTTACCAAAGTTTTCTTCGACATACCCAGATATCGCTCCAATCGCTTGAGTGGATAAATTCAACGAGTCGGTTCTGTGATAAGTGATTAAGCCAGCTTGGTATAGCCCTTGTGCTGCACTCATCGTGGTGCGCGACGAAAACCCAAGTTTAGAGTTTGCCTCAATCTGCAAAGCCGCCGTGGTAAATGGTACCGGGTTGGCCTTGGAGCCTTCAGTTTCTTCTACATCCGATACATTAAACTCAGCATCAGTAAGTTTCTCTAATAATTTTTTGGCATCATCTTCAGTTTCTGGGCCTCTACCATCTAAGACAGCGTCAAAACCAGCCGTGTTTTTAGTAAATTTCCCAGTAACTTTAAAGCTAAACTTGCTTTCAAACTTATCAATATCTTTTTCGCGTTCCACTACTAGCCGCAGTGCTGGGCTTTGTACTCGCCCTGCCGATATCGCACCCGGTACTTTTTTCCGCACGATATCAGACAGATCATACCCCACTAACATATCTAAAGTCTGCCGCGCCTGTTGGCTAGCCACCATATCCATGTCTACTGTGCGTGGGTTTTTAATGGCATTTTCTAGCGCCGGCTTGGTAATTTCATGAAAAGTAATTCTGGCTGTGTCTTTTGGTAGTTTCAGTACTTCACATAGATGCCAAGAAATCGATTCGCCTTCGCGGTCTTCATCGGTCGCGAGCCAGATTTTATCAGCCGCCTTAGCTTCTTTTTTAAGCTCGGTAATAATAGATTTATGCCCAGGGTCAATTTCGTAAGTCACATCAAAAGTAGTTTTATCTACTTTTGTATCTTTACGAATATGTCCTACGCTAGCCAGCACCTTAAAATCCGATCCAAGATACTTCTCGATCGTGTGTGCCTTTGCTGGGCTCTCTACTATCACTAAGTTTTTAGACATAATACTATAATATCACATCACGCAAGCATAAACATCTTGATATTTTTAATAACAAAAAAGACCTTAGGTAAGGGTGGGCATCACCTAAGGTCTTTTTGGCCCTCTAACGCTTCACTACTATACCGGGTGAACCCCCGGAGCGTAACCCACCTCACACAATTTGGGGCCCGCCGGTTAGAGGGATTGCTATGCCTTCGAAGTGGGCCTTTCTAAGTGGAGGTAATACTTATAAACTTGTGAACCATGAAGAAATTCAAAAGCCGAAAGGGTTTCAAAAGCACGCAATTTCTGCTACACTGGAAGTAGTATAGCCGAAATTAGTAATTTATTTAGGTGCGGTGTGGGGCACTTTTTTGTGACCCAACTGTCTTCATTATATCACACGAGGTAAAATATGTCAACACTTTTTTCACACTTTTTTACAAAAATCAACCAAATTTCACCCCTAGAGCATAATTTTACAGAGGTGTTAAGTACCATTGCGCTTAAGCCTAAAACATTGTATTTTTATGGTAAAATGCCAGAAAATATGTCAAAAACGCCAGATCAAAAAACTATAAAACAACATGAAAAGCGCCAAAAATCAAGCACAAAAAACCGAACACCAGTCAAGACAATTCGCCCAAAAACTGTCGCAATAGTAGGTAGCCGCCACAATACGAGATATGGCGAAGAAGTAGCGTATAAAATGGCCTATGAGCTAGCCAAAAAGGGTGTAGTGATCGTATCTGGCCTAGCTTATGGTATAGATAGTATTGCCCATCAGGCTTGCCTTGACGCCGGTGGCATTACCGTGGCTGTGCTAGGCACCGCGATAGATAATATTTATCCTACCGCACACCGTCCTCTTGCGCGAGAAATCATCGACAGGGGTGGCGCTGTAATGAGTGAATACGGTCCGGGCACAGAAGTATTCCCGAAAACTAGTTTCTTGGAGCGCAATCGCATTATCTCTGGCCTAGCAGATATTGTAATAGTGGTAGAGGCAGCCGAAAAATCTGGCTCGCTCAATACCGCCGCCCACGCTATAGATCAAGGCAAAGAGGTTTTTGCGGTGCCAGGCAATATTACTAACCCCTATTCGATTGGGTGCAACAGGCTGATCCGTCAGGGTGCCAACCCCTATACTGGCCCAGAAGATTTGTTGCGTCTGCTCTTCCCTGAGGCTTATATTAAAAAGCGCAAAAAGCCTAGCCAGACCCTCCTATTTGGTGATACAGAGGGGGAGACGGCGATTCTGCGCGCTCTTTCTGAGGGTCTTAGAAATGGCGAGGATATCATGAAAGTTCTAGGTATTTCCGCCTCAGAGTTTAATCAGACCATGACTTTGCTGGAAATCCGCGGCGCCGTTCGCTCTCTCGGTGCCAATAACTGGAGCTTAAACTAGGCTAATGAATATAATTGAAATTTCCTACATCGCTAGCCGGGATAGTTGAGAAGAGTACTCCATAACATCCAGCATAGTTGCGTTCAGAAACATTAATAGATCCATCGCTATTGACTGACTCCACGTACCCTACATGTCCGTACCAACCCGAATCAGTTTGGAAGATTGCCCCTGCCGACGGGGTCCTGTTCACTAGTAATCCAGCCGATCTAGCCACGTCGTCCCAGCGGTTAGCATTTGCTTTAATAAAGCCGAGATCTGGCCGCTTCAGCCACCCCCAAGTCGTACATTGACCAGCGCCAAGGCTCCTGTTACACATTAGGTTAGCTCGGTTCGAAGAATTGCCTAAATAGGTATAAGTAGCGTAGGTTCGCGTCGTTACTGGCGCCACATACTCTGGGCGCTCGGTGCTTGGCAACGTACCATCCTTAATAATGATCCGCATGCCCTCAGAGATGCCGGATACCTCGAGGTCGTTCATTGCAATAATCTCTGGCGCACTGGACCCATACTTCGACGCAATACTCTCTACGGTGTCATCAGCTTTTACTGTATATACAATACCAGAGGTGCTCGGAATAAAAAGTGTCATACCAGCTGAAACATCGGTAGTTTTAAGATTATTAGACCACCGAATTTGATCTGTCGAGACGCCATATTGCGCGGCAATTGTATCCATAGTCTCGCCGTCACCTACCACGTGCTCGATTACCCCCCGAGAGGCTTGAATATTGGTGAGATTTGGTTTTTCGATCTTGCCGCTAGAGGTTTGACCCGAGTCATGCATAGAGTTTACCATTACATAATTCGATGCTACATCAGTGGCGCTAGCTAGGTTTAGCGCATTAGATAACCCAGCCACCATATAGAGCTCAGAGAGCTGGTCTACCGAGATATTATTGTCATTTTTAGCAAAAGTATCAAGACTAAGGCTGACTTCGGAGTTGTACTTATCTAACGAACCCACAAAAACCAACGCTAAGGTTAAGATCCCCGCTACTAGATAAAAAAGCACGTTTTTATGCTCTTTTAGGTTAAACTTTTTCTTACTTTTCGTCATAATGATACATTACAGAGGTTTTGGCAATGGCTGTAAATGTTCTGAATATGCTCTGCCTCTGTATAACTATAATACATCACTCCATCGTCTCCTGTCAAGAAGTAAAGATAAGCCGTATCTGATGGCTCGGCTACTGCTAGGAGCGCCGCAAGGCCAGGGTTAGAGATGGGCCCACAGGGCAGCCCAGCGTAAAGCCGCGTATTATAGCAAGAATCGATCGTCAGAGCCGCTTGATTATCTACATACGTCTGCCTATCAGGATCGACCATATCTACCGCGTAGGACACTGTTACGTCGCTTCCCAGGAGCATTCCGTACGCCAAACGTGTCAAGAATACCTGTGCTACAGTTGGCATCTCGGGGGCGGGCGCCTCCTTTTGTACTACCGATGCCAGTGTGATGCCTTCGTACAGAGATAACCCCTGCGCGGCATATTTAGCTTCTAGGTCGTTTTCAGTGATGACTTTTTCCATCCCCTTAAGATATGTTTCTATCACTTCTGTTGCCGGAGTATCACCGTAGAATTGATGCGTTTCGCCATAGAGATAGCCTTCTAGGCTAGCCCCCTCTGGCCGCCCCTGTAAAAAAGCGAAGTTATAATTCGCATTCAACGCCGCATCTGCTTCCTCTGTGCTATAGCCTACTTCTATTAGACTTTTTTTTACCTCTGAAATAGTCTCTCCGGGCCGGATAGTCAGGTCAAACACGTCTGCCTCCATCTGGGACTCTATTTCGGCAAATTGCTCGGCATATTCTTTATATCTCTGGTCCCTAATAAACAAAGCCACTCCAGTAATTGTCAGTCCTAATATTACCAGTATTACTACGCCAGAGATCCATTTGGTCGTCGTTTTCATTTTATGCTTTGCTTTCTTTGTCTTTAATTTTACTTTGTCAATTTTATCGCTTTCAGGGAGTGGTTCTGTAGAGTCTGCCCTAAAACTTTCTAAGAAATCTTGCAGTATAATCGAAGCGGCCTCGGCATCAATTTCACCTTTTTCATACGACTTTTTACGAGATTTTAGCCTTTCTTCGGCTACTACAGAGGTAAGTGACTCATCCTGGAGGCGGATCTTGGCGTCAGGTATTTTTTCTACTAGGGTTTTTGCGAAGTTTCGCACGTACACAGATTGGGCTGTCTCGTTACCTTCGTTACTGCGTGGCAGCCCCAACACAAAGAAATTAGTGCTATTTAGCCGCGCAATACGAGCGATTTCCTGCCATTCTGAGCCGTCTACTTCAACAAACCCGACTGGTACCGCGATCCGGGTGCTTGAATCAGCCTTGGCTACACCAATGCGTTTTTCGCCTACATCGAGGGCTAAAATCTTCATTTTTTAACCCCATTTGACCTATTCAGAGCCACCCTCTTTTTCCTTCACCTCTATATTGATAGTGATCTTATTGGTGTCCCCTGGGATAACACTTACCCACGGATAAGAAGTCTCGATCGATACCGATACAATACCGTTAATATTCTTAAGGTCATGTTGGGCATCACCTACGCCTTTGCCTTTAATCATCTCTAAAATATCGCTGTCAGTGACCTTTGGGCCTACCGCGTAGTTAGTCTTAAGCCGACCAGTATACCCACCACTTACCTCACCAAAGTTCTCGATAAATGGATCTTTAATCTCGTAAATCTTTTGATCGTCGTCTAACTTAGCCTTTTCGGTGATAAACTCTTCCATCTTTGCTTTATCTATTGCGTATACAGTAGCGGTAGTGGTGGCCTTCAAAGTAGGGGTAGTGCCCTCCTTTACCTCTTCGCCCGCAGCTGGAGTGGCTTCGGCCGCGGCAGTTTCTTGTTTGAAGCTAGATTCGATAATCATCATATTATCGCCGACATCTTCATAAAGTTTTTGCTTCACTTCTTCTTCACTAGAAGATTTTAGTTGGTCTTTTGCCTTTTCAATATCTGATTGTTCTACGATGGTGACGACATTGTCTGTACCACCAGACATAGGATCGTCGGATCTAATATCTACTTGCACTACTGAGCTCCACCCACCACTAGACGCTGGTATATTATATTTAGACCCACCTTCAGCGGCGACAACTTTTACCTTTGCTATTTTAGTACAAAACTCATTATCTATAGCAGTCGATGCATTCGCACAGTTTTTTACACTTTCCTTCATTTCACTAGGTGATGATCCCCAACCAGACCATCCAATGGATACATTTTCTGTCGCTAGATAATTTAATCCGTTTATTGTAAAAATATTACCTTCGTGAATTTCGATCGACCCGCCCATGAAAAAATTACGGGTTATGACCAAAGTGCCGGTTGCTTTTTCGCCGACATTTTTTTTACCAGTAGCCTCAAATTTCACCTCTTGTACTTTTTCTACTTTCTTTTCTTGTAGATATAGCTTACCTTCTTTTGCGTTCTCGTCTGTTGCATTTGTAGTGAATGATACATTCTCTGCAAAGCTTTTAGACTCCGTCTGGATACCTACCGTAACAGTAGCAGCTGGGGCTATCGCAAACGCCCAAACCAGGAAAATAATCAATGCCACTGCTGCAATCCCAGCAAAAATCGTGAGTTTCTTGTGTGCCTTGATCCAGTCTATTACCGGATTACCGGTCTTTTCACTCGATTTTTTGGCCTTTTTTTCTTTTTTCTTTGGTTTCTTTTCCTTCTTTTCTGGCTCAGGCTCTTCAACTTCTTCGGCTACCTCCTCTACTGTCTCCTCTTCGTCTTCAGGTGCATCTACCACTTCTTCCTCTGAGGTTTCTTCTACCTCAAGGTCCATCTCTGGCACCGCTGGCGGCGTCTGGAGGTTTTTGGTAACCGGTATCTTGGTAGCGGCCGCTAATTTGACAATAGATGGATCGGTAGTTACTAATACTACAGTTTTTTCAGAAGTATTTCCTACTTTTGAAATCAATTTAATATTCACTACGCTACGAAACACGCCAGCCTTTTTTGGTGGCACCAGCGCGACGATTTTCTCTTTAGAATTTTCGATTTTGGTAATGATATCGGTAATATCATCTTCCGGCTCGATATAAATGACGTCTTTATTCATAATTAAATATTACCACATTTTATTCAGCTTGTGTTAAAATAAACCTAGATGAGTATGTTTAAACGTAATCAGCCCAAAAATAGCTCGGCAAATCAGGCCGGTCTGGCTGAGATGGCATTAAAAAACATCCACGACGGCGTGATTATTACCGACAAGTCTGGCGTGATACAGTTTATCAACCCTGCCGCCATTACAATGACCGAGTGTGGCTCTGCTGACAAAGCTATTGGGTTAGATTACGGGCTTTTGTTAAAATTAGAAACCAAAGAAGGCCGCGAACTTTCGGATTTGGAAAACCCTCTCCTTCAGGCTATGAATTCTGGCCAGCCGCTAGATTCCTTTCAGGGTTGCTTGATTGCCGGTCAGTCTGACAAGCGTATCCCGATAGCTATCTCGGTGTTGCCGGCTGAGGGTATGGGGCAAAATCGCATCATTACTTTTCGCAACATTACTAAAGAGCTAGCCGAAGAAGGTGAGCAGACTGAGTTTATTTCCACTGCTTCGCACGAGATGCGTACCCCAGTTGCCACTATTGATGGATACTTATCTTTAGCTTTAAATCCTCAGACCGCTACTATCGACGAACGCGCACGGAGCTACCTTGCCGCCGCCGAAAAAGCATCCAAGCATTTAGGTAAACTATTTCAAGATTTACTCGATGTTACCAAACTAGATGACGGTAAAGTCAAACCACATTTTGAGCCGGTCGAAATGGTCGGTCTAGTCAAGACTATTTCTGATGATTATATTGTCCGTGCCAAAGATGCCAAGCTTAATTTTACCTTTGGCTCCAGCGATCCGATTTCATTTGGTGAAGGTCGTCAGATGAGCCAAGTTGTATATGGCTTTGTTGATGTTAATTTTATGCGTGAAATTCTTGATAATCTGATCGAAAACGCCATCAAATACACCCCAGCTGGCGGCTCGATTTATGTCAATGTAAGAGGAGATGGCGATCGCGTGCTAATTAATGTTACCGATACTGGTATCGGTATTTCGGCCGATGATCTTGGGCATATTTTCCAAAAGTTTTATCGTGCCGACAATTCTGATACCCGCACTATCGGCGGTACCGGACTAGGCCTTTATTTAGTCAAGCAGCGCGTCGAAGCAATGGGTGGTCGCGTCTGGGCCGAATCGGCCTTTGGCGAGGGCTCTACTTTCTTTGTTTCCCTCCCCCGCATTACTAGCGAAGAATACGAAAAGCGTATGATTGTAGTGCGTAATCAGCAGCTGCAGGCTCAACAGGTACAACCTCAGGCAACCCAACCGGCTCCACAATCCGCGCCTCAGATTCCGGCACCAATGGCGCCAGTGATGACCCCAGCGCCAACCCCCCCTCCGGCTCCGCCAATTTCTCCGCCTGCGCCGCCAACCGCACCCACCCAACCTGCACCCCAAATTAATAACAATCTAAACGGAGTACAACAATGAGTAAGATAATGGTAGTCGAAGACGACGCAAGCCTAAGAGAGATTTACGGAATCCGCATCACCGCCGAAGGTTACGATGTGGTATCGGCCGGTGATGGTGAAGAGGCTCTTGCTATGGCCGTACGCGAAAAACCAGACCTAATTTTATCCGATGTAATGATGCCAAAGATTTCTGGTTTTGACATGTTAGATATTTTGCGTTCTACTCCAGAGACCGCAAACATTAAAGTTGTTATGATGACCGCTCTATCAGCCGAAGATCAACGTCAACGCGGCGAAAGGTTAGGCGCCGACCGCTACTTGGTAAAATCTCAAGTTGGCATCGAAGACGTAATAAACACTATCCACGAAGTTTTAGGCGATCGTCCGGCTGCCGCACCGGCTACTCCAGAAGTTTCAGTTAATTCAGAGGCGTCAGTTGCGCCAGCTCAGGCGGCATCAGCAACCGCACCAGTTACTCCAGATATTACGGCCGCCCCCGCTCAGGCTCCGGCTACTCCAACCGCCGATTTGCCAGATTTTTCTAACTATCAGGTAGACGATGCTCAACCCTCCCAGCCAAATCCGGCTCAATAAGTTTCTCGCCGAACGTTTAGGAGTTTCGCGTCGCGAGGCTGACGATTTGATTACCGCCGGCCGAATTTTGATAGATGAAAAACCAGCCAAACTAGGTGATAGAATTGACAAAAATAATAAAGTATGTTATAATGGAAGTATAATACCGTTCGAGACGGATTTCTCGTATATTGCGTTTCACAAGCCTATCGGTTATGTTTGTTCGCGTCGTGCTCAAGGCCCAGCGCCCACTTTATATGAATTATTGCCCAAAGAATACCGTAAATTAAAAACCGTCGGTCGCCTAGACAAAGATAGCTCAGGTTTGATTTTGCTTACCAATGACGGCGACTTTGCCTTCCAAATGACTCATCCCAAGTTTCATAAGGAAAAGATCTATGAAGTTGAACTAGATCGCCCGCTCGAGCCATTGCATCAGCAAATGATTTCCGATTACGGCATCATGCTCGACGACGGCCCGTCGAAGTTTTTAGTAATTAGAGATCAAGATCATTACATTGTTAAACTCTCCGAGGGCCGCAATCGTCAAATCCGCCGTACCTTTGCCGCTCTTGGTTATAAAGTTAAAAGACTACATAGAACCAAATTTGGCATATTTGAATTAGGTAATTTAAAACCAGGAAAATTCCAGATCATAAACAAAAAAGAAATTGGAATTGACTTCTAATTTCTTTCTAGAGCTGGTTTCTTTTGTTGGACTTTTCTTTTCCGAAAGAAAAGTCCACACTGTGCTATAATTAAACCATGAGTACTATTCTGGCTCTTGATATTGGCACTGAATTTGTTAAAGCTATTTTGGCCAAACCTACCAAAAAAGGTGACTTAGAGATTTTGGGTACTGGCAAGGCGAAGCAGTTAGATGGCAATATGCACGCTGGCGCTGTGGCAGACATTCCTGCTGTAGTTTCCGTGTGCGAAGAGGCTCTCGTAGAAGTGGAACGCCAAGCAGGCGAGCGCGCCGAGCTTACCGTAGTCGGTATTGCTGGCGAATTAATTAAAGGCAATACTACTACTGTCCGTTATAGTCGCAAAAACCCGAATAAGCCTATTACCGAAGCCGAGATGAACGACATTATTAAAAAAGTCCAAGAGAAATCTGGTGAGGTTGCCCGCAAGACCGTAGCTCTCGAAACTGGTAATAAAAATGTTGAAGTCCGCCTGATCAATTCCGCCATTGTTTCCCTTACTATTGACGGCTACAAAATTTCTAACCCTATCGGCTTTAAGGGCTCTGATGTAGTGATTCAATTTTATACCGCTTTTGCACCACTTATCCACGTAGCTGCCATCGAAAAAGTCTGTGCCGAGCTTAATCTTGACCTGCTTACTGTGGCGGTCGAGCCTTTTGCGGTTTGTCGCGCCTGCCTTGGCGATGATCTCGAGTCTAGTTTTTCTAGCGTTGTGATGGACATCGGTGGGGGCACTACTGATATCGCCGTAGTTGAAGATGGCGGCGTCGAGGGCACTAAGATGTTTTCTATCGGTGGTAAAAGTTTCACTCACCAAATCGCCGAATCTCTCGGTGTAGATACCGACACTGCCGAGCGTTATAAATTAGAGTTTGATTCTGGCAAATTAGATGACCGCATCAAGGCTAAAGTCGAGACTGCGCTTTCGCGCAACTTGTCTGTTTGGCTTACTGGTATTGAGGTGGCCCTAGAAGAGTTTGATAATATCGGTAGCCTGCCGCGCAATGTCCTGCTTTGTGGTGGTGGCGCTAGCCTTTCAATGCTTCAAGAAACTCTTGCCGTTTCGGATTGGTATCAAAATCTACCGTTTTCACGTCGCCCGATTATTCATCTAATGGATGTCGATGAGCTTCCTAATCTTGTCATAGGCGAAGAAGACCACCTAGATCATTCATTTGCTACGGCTATTGGCTTGCTACGAGTAGGGGTAGATACCATTGCTGGCGCTCCCGAAGAAAACAAACTCAAAGCTAAAATTGCTAAACTTCTGCAAAATTAGATTGACTTTTTAGCATAAGTGTGATATAATAAAAGTGTAGAGAGGAATTTTGTGTCCTCTATTTTTCTTCCAAAATGGCCTTAATTCGTCGCACTCCAGCCGAAGATGACTCCTCTTTTTTTACCTTGAAGTGACCAAGCACCCCAGTATGTTCAACGTGCGGGCCGCCACAAACTTCGCGCGAAATCGGGTTATCAAAATCTCCGATTGTGTAAACTTTCAAAATCTCAGGATATTTATCCCAGAATTGCCCGTGCGCCCTCAGGGTGTCACGCGCATAGGCTTTTTCGTATTCATCAAATACTACTGGTAGATCTGCTTCGACCCATTCATTTACTTGATTTTCTACCGCGGCAATTTCTTCTGGTGTCATCTTGTGATCTAGATTAAAATCAAACCTTACACGATCAGCGGTAATGTTTGAGCCTTTTTGTACGATATCTGGACTAATTAGTTTTTGTAAGGCCGCCAAAAGTAGGTGGCAAGCCGTGTGGTATTTCACAGTTTGCTCGCCATGGTCTTCGAGGCCGCCCTTAAACATACCCTTTGAGGCGGTTTGCGACCGCTCGCGCTGCTCTCTTAAAGCCTCTTCAAACTCTTCACGATAATTCTTAGTCAGTTCAATTCCCTCGCGATAACATTCCTCTACTGATAGTTCAAGCGGAAAACCATAGGTATCCTGAAGTTTGAATAGGTCATATCCAGATAGGATTCTTTTATTCATCTTGTTTAATTCTTTCAGTCCTTTGTTTAAGGTCTTCCTGAATACGTTCTCCTCTTTGAGTAGTACATCGAGTGCGCTTTCCCGGTGCGTTAGTATCGAATCTGGCAATTCTTTGTAATTTTCTGCTACGATTGGCACAATTTCTGCTAAGAAATTCGCCGAGATGCCAAGATCTAGCGCACGCAAAATCGCCCGCCGAATCAGCCGGCGCATTGCATAACCCTGCGTCTTATTTGACGGCGTAAGTCCCTGCGCTGCCAGCAAATATGCGCCACGAATGTGGTCGGCAATTACCCGCATTTCGTCAGTGTTATTATCATATTTTTTACCAGAAATTTCTTCGAGTTTGTCGATAATCGGCTTCATCAAAGAAATCTTAAATACATCAAATGACCCAATCGCTGCAGCCGCGATACGCTCAAGTCCGCCACCAAAATCAACATTTTTCTTAGCTAACTCCGAGAACGTGCCATCTTCGTTGCGTCGGTATTGCATAAACACTTGGTTGCCGATCTCCATAAATCTCGCCCCGTCGCTGGCTGGGTGCGCCAAGCCATACTTAGCTTCGTCCTGCAATTCTTCGCCGAAATCATAAAAAACTTCTGAATCTGGGCCGCAAGGGTCGCCAATCGGTGTGGTTTCACAGCCGCCGCCACGACTCCACCAGTTTTCATGATCGTCGTAGAAAAAGATTCGTTCGCCCGGTTTAATCCCGCGCCTGTCACCATCTGCCGCCGAGCCGATCTCGGCAATTTTTGCCTCGATACCTGCCTCACTAAATACTTTTTGCCAAATTTTCGCCGCTTCGGTATCTTTGGGAATGTCATATTCTTCGTTACCAATAAAACATGTCACATAAATTTTGGCTGGGTCTAGCCCCACTTCTTTTGTCAAAAACTCAAAGAAATTGCGAATCTGTTCTTCTTTGAAATAATCTCCCAGCGACCAGTTGCCTAGCATTTCAAACACCGTCGTATGGCGCGGGTCGCCTACGTCCTCGATATCCTGCAGGCGCATCGAGGGCTGCGAATCCGCTAGCCGAGTACCTTCTGGATGTTCTTTGCCGAGCAAATATGGCAAAAGCGGTTGCATACCAGAGCCGGTAAAAAGCGTTGTTGGGTCATTTTCTAGTACTAGCGGCGCCGGCTGAATAATTTTATGCCCTTTTTTAACTTGAAAATTTAAAAACTTTTGTCTAATTTGATTCGCATCCATAGATGTAATTATAACATTTCTTGTGTACTTAGTAAATCTGTGATATTATAATCATAAGTATTATAAAAAAGGAAAATTATGGCTCAAGCAAAGAAAAAAACTGCAACCAAAACTGCTAAAAAATGTACTCGCTCTACTTGCGCAAAGAAATCCTGCAAAAAGAGTGGTGTTCACTACGAAAAATATCAGCGCGGCCAAAAGTCTAACATGTTCTTCGTTATCTCGATGAGCGTGCTTGCGGCGACCTTACTTTTCGCAAATCTTCTCATCATGAATGCTTAATTATAAAGCGCCCTTCGCGGGGCGTTTTTTTTGATGCTATAATCATATTTATGAGTAAAGAAAACACCAAGACTCTCAAAATTTACGAGAAATTATTTCAAAGTTATTTTGATGGCACTGACCGCCGCGTTAAAAGTATCGGTAAGGAGGCTGCCGCTAAGAAGTTTGAAAAAGAGCTCGAGTTTTGGCTTAATGGTTTTTCTGCTCTTCCTGAGAGCGCGACGATTTTAGAAATCGGCTCGGCCAATGGTGCCGCCGCAAAAGCTTTGGCAGAGCATGGTTATGTAGCTACAGCTAGCGATACGGTAAAAGGGTTTTTAGATGAAATCAAAAAGAACGGCCTCAACCCGATTAAGTTTAATGTTTTAACCGATAAACTAGATAAAAAATATCATGGCTGCCTGGCGTGGCATGTTTTTGTGCACTTTACTAAAGACGATGCTAAAACTGCACTTTCTAATATTCATAGTCTACTATATCCTGGCGGCCGGATGATTTTTGATGTACAAAATAGTAGCGCCAAGCATAATAAAGATGCAGAGTGGATAGATTATGGCGGCGATTATCATATGGGCGCCGAACGCTTCTTTCAATATTATTCCAAAGACGATATTGAGCGCATTATTAAAGATACTGGGTTTAATATTATTAAACTCATTGAACGTAAAAGTAATTCTGGCATTAACTGGCTTCGTCTTGTAATAGAAAAACCGACTAATGTTGAGCCGGAAATTGAAAAATATATTGAAGATGAAATTATGCCGTTGTATAAAAAAATGGCCGGTCATAGCGACGAACATATTCGGCAGGTAATTTCGCGTAGTCTTAATTTTGCTGAACAAATCAATGATGGGTCAATTAAAGCAAATGATTTTACGGGATGCCCAGAGCGTAAAATCAATTACAATATGGTTTACGTGATTGCCGCTTTTCATGATCTAGGCCGTAGCGTAGATGATGCTACACATGAAAAAGTTTCCGCCAAAATGTTACTAGAAGACCCAGAATTGCCAAAGTTTTTTGATTCAAAACAGCTTAAAATTATGGCCGAAGCGATCGAAGATCATCGCGCTTCGAACAAACACGACCCACGCAGTATCTATGGCAAAATAGTTTCCTCTGCCGACAGAAACACCAACATAGGCGTGATGTTAAAACGTTGTTACGAGGCGATCCGCGATAAATATTCATCCAAAACAGAAAATGAAGTTATCGAAATTACGCGCCAGGTTTTGCGGGAAAAATATGGTGGCAAATCTGGCTACGCGGCTAAGAAGATCTATTTCAAAGATCCAGATTTTGAAGCTGCGCTCGACAAGATAGAACTTATTACACGTGACCCAGCAGATTTCCGTAAGTTATACAATAATTCCACCACCTAGGCAGATTTCGCCGTCGTAAAGCACTGCCGATTGGCCGCTGGCGGGGCGCTTGATTTCGGATTCAAAAATTAGTTTTTTGCCGTCAAACTTGGCTGGGATAAGTGGTGCGCGATGACGTAAGCGAACCAATATTTCCTTTTTAAGATTTGTTCGAAGAAGCACATCCTTCAAAACCAATTCTTTCGTCCAAATATTTTCATTATTCAGATTTTTTGACACATAAACAATATTTTTTTCGAGATTTTTTTTAACTACATAATACGGCATGCCGTCATTGGTTTCACCCGCTACGCCAGACAAATATAGTCCATGCCTTTGTCCTATCGTATAGAACACCGCGCCTTCATGATATCCTAAAACTTTTTCACTTTCAATCTCGCGGATTTCGCCCGGCTGAATATCGATATATTCTTTAAGAAAGTCTTTCATTCCGACTTCACCCACAAAACACACTCCCATCGACTCTTTTTTGTATGCATTATGGAGGCCTTTTTTCTCGGCTAGTTTTTTGACCTCCGGCTTCGTCATCTCACCAATCGGGAAAATCGTGTGCGCCAGAGCTTCTTCTGAGATGCGATAAAGGAAATATGTCTGATCTTTATTTTCGTCTATGGCACGCGCAAGTTGGCCATCCAATACTCTGGCATAATGCCCAGTTGCAATAAAATCAGCGCCGCGCTCCATCGCTTTTTCATAAAACAATTTAAACTTAATTTCTTGATTACACATTATGTCTGGGTTTGGCGTGTTGCCTTTTTTAAACTCAGCCAACATGTATTCTACGACTTTGTCGCGGTAGGCTTCTTCAAAGTCCCACACCTCAAAATCTACACCCAGCTTTACAGCTACGCGTTTGGCGTCAGCTAAGTCCTCCGCCCAAGGGCATTTCATACCCGGGAGGTCTCGTGACCAGTTTTTCATATAAACACCGATCACTTTGTAACCCTGTTCTTTCAAAAGTAAAGCCGAGACAGATGAATCCACGCCGCCGCTCATCCCGACAAAAACCGTCTGGCTACTCATTCTTAGTTCTCCTCTTTTCATCTTGCACGACCTGATTTATGATTTTTGCCGCTTCGTGGACCTGCTCCTCGTCATTGGTTTCGCCCAGCGTCAAGCGTAGTGACCCGGCAATCTGGGAATCGGTTAGCCCAATCGCCGCTAACACATGCGATTTTTTACCTTTTGACGCCGCGCAAGCCGCGCCAGTCGCCACATACACCCCCCGTTCTTCAAGGAGATAAATTAACCTCTCTGCATCGATACCATTATAGCACAAAACTACAAAATTGTCAAGTGAGTGCTTTTTATTAACCAACTCATAATCTTTGAGCTCGGATAGTAATATCCTCTTATAATTCGCGTATTTTTTGCGGTTGCCGTTTAGGTGTTCCTTTGTCTCGTGGATGGCCGTTGCAAAACCTATCACGCCCGGCACATTCTCGGTGCCAGAGCGCAGTCCTTGTTCTTGCCCACCGCCCACGCTGATTGGCGTCAACTTTACGTCATGAGAGACATATAAAGCCCCCACCCCTTTCGGGCCGTATATCTTAGCGGCGTTTAAAGTTAGCATATCTACGCCAAGCCGCGCTACATTGATGTCTAGCAGATTCAGCGCCTGCGAAGCATCCGAATGCAGATAAATCGGCGTCTTAATCCCCCGTTTCAATCGGCCAATTCTGACATTTTTTACCAGAGCACCAATTTCTGCCAGAGGTTGTATCGTACCAAGCTCATTATTTGCTAGCGATACTGAGATTAATCTGGTCTCGTCTGTAATTTTCGCTTTCAAGTCCGCTAAATCAATCACCCCGTTCGGTAAAACCTTAATTGCCTCACCACCATATTTCTCGGCCACCGCTCGCACCGAATCATGCTCGGTTTCGAGGTAAAGTATTCCTGGCGCAGCACCTTCATGACAAGGATAAGGTTCTGCCCCTAGCGCCGTAAATGCAAGATTATTCGCCTCCGTCGCGCCGCCAGTAATGACTAAATCATTAGATTTGGCACCAATTGCATGCGCAATTACACCTTTTGCGACTTCATATTCTGCTGCCACTTTTTTGGCTGGCAAATACGCCGCCGACGGATTAAAAAACTCGTCCGTAAAATACGGTTCCATCGCTGCCAAAACCTTGCGCGACACCGGTGTCGCCGCCGCATAATCCAGATATATCATAAAATATATTATAACACATTTCTCTAATTTTAATAGTGCTTGCAGTATATCTCAGTAAGCCATATAATAGAATAAAACAAGGAGGTTTCGGTGAAAAAGTGTTTTGATGCTGAAAAATACTTAAAAATCCAGAAAAAGAAAATTAAAGAACGCATTAAAATGTTCGATAAACTCTACATTGAGTTTGGCGGCAAGCTAATAGACGACCAGCATGCAGCCCGCACCCTACCCGGCTTCCTCCCTGACCTCAAGATTCGTCTCCTCCAAGAATTCAAAGACGACGCTGAGGTCATTTTATGCATCAACGCGAACGCTATTGAAAAGTCTAAGATTCGCGCCGACCACATGATTTCTTACGAAACCGAAGTTCTGCGTTTGATTGAATTTTTGCGCTCCAAAGGCATTATGGTAAACTCTGTAGTTATTACTCTTTTTGATGGTCAGAAAAAAGCTAAAGATTTTGCCAAAAAACTCGAAGATTACCACATCAAGCCTTATTTTCATGCTTTTACCAAGGGCTATCCTACTGACGTAGATACCATTGTGTCCGAAGAGGGCTACGGCGCCAATCCATATATCGAGACCACCAAGCCGCTCGTGATTGTCTCGGCCCCAGGCCCTTGCTCTGGCAAGCTGGCAACAGCGCTTTCTCAGCTCTACCACGAGTCTAAGCGTGGACACAAGGTCGGCTATGCTAAATTTGAGACCTTCCCGGTATGGGATTTGCCTCTAAAACACCCAGTTAACATCGCCTATGAAGCCGCCACTGCTGACCTAGGCGACAAGAACATGATTGATTATTTCCACCTAGAAAAATATGGCATCCCAGCCGTGAATTACAATCGTGATCTAGAGACTTTCCCAGTATTAAAAGAGATTTTGACTCGTATTAACGGCAAAAGTGTTTATTTCTCCCCTACTGATATGGGCGTAAATGTGATTGGTAAATGTATCACCGATGACAAAGCCGTCCAGCGTGCCGCCAAAGACGAAATTATTCGTCGCTACTACCGCGCTTTGGTAGACCTTAAAAAAGGCGCCGTAGATGAAACAGTGCCTGAGCGCATCAAACTCCTTATGAATGAGCTTGAGATTTCCGAAAACGAGCGCAGTGTTGCCAAAGAAGCCGCCAAAAAACGCGAGTCTGCCGGCAACCTGCCTAGTGCCTGTATCAAGGTTGGCAAAAAATACATTACCGGCCGCAAGACCGGATACCTCTCGCCGATCTCTAGCACTATGATTAATGCTATCAAGACAATTTCCAAAATACCAGACGAAATGGATTTAATCGCTCCTGCTGTGCTCGAGCCAATCTTAGAGGTCAAAAACAAGACTTCGAATTTTAAAGAAAGCTACCTCAAAATCGGCGAAGTTTTGATCGCGCTTTCTATCTGCTCTACCACCAACCCAGTCGTGAAAAAAGCTCTTGATAATTTAGAAAAACTGAGGGGCGCCCAACTTCACGCCACCCATATGATCCCGGATGACGAGATGATTGTGTTGTCGAACCTCGGCATTGATACTACCTGCGGTACCGAAATTGATGTAAACTAAATTACTCAGCTACCGGCACAAACTTAACAGCTTCTTCACCTTCGCGCGTGATAGTCAGAATATTGTTGTTTTGGTCTAGTTCATAATCAAACTCATCGTTCATCGTATAAAGCCAATCGGTCTTAATAATGATTTTCCCATTCTCTAGGGCCCAACTAAAATCGTAATCATTAAGATGGTCATTAGTAGTTAAGGTACCTTTACCGATTTCGGTAAAGTTCCATATTACACCACCATCTTCGCAACGCAATGCTGATTCTCCATTTTCATCCATGCATTTTGTATTTTCTGCGCATTTTAGTTGCTCGCATTTGCCGTTTTCTTTAACCCATTCACCTATAGAGACTAAAAATTCTCCATCCTGCATACTATTAGCGTTAATTAATCTGATTACTAAAAAAACCACACCAGCAATGAGTGCGATAATTCCGATAATAAAAGTTGTAATTGAGAAAACGCGCTTTTTATTCATAAGCACATTTTAGCAATAAAGCTTGGTTTTGACAAGGTCGAGGTAACTGCGCGCCGCTTTACAAAAATTATCTAGTTCTTGTCCTTCGATCTTTTTATAGCTGCCGCCAACTGGTTTTTTATACACGCCAGTTGGCCGCACTTCATAGCGAATTGTCATTTGCTGTAATTTGCCAAATTGGTCAGCCCAACTTTCGTGCCAGATCCAAACATTTTTCTTAGACTCAAAAAACTCTCTCTGATGTCCATCCGGAATTGGCCCAAAAAGCGTCCGCCCCAGCGCCGACTCGGCATTGATTAGGTCGTTTAGGCTCAGTTTATTAGAATACCCCCGCTCGCCCGCAAAGTATTTTCTTAGTAATTTCTTGCGCGGCATTTTTCAATCTCCTCTGCGATGGCGTTTAGTTCCTCGTATATTTCAAAAGTCTCTTTTGTGGCGTCAAAATTATAAACTTCGCGCTTGGCAAAGGAAGGAATCTTAAATGTCGAAGAGTTTTCTTGCATTCTCCGTGGTCTCCCTCTCTATAATTTTGTAGTCAAGGCTTAATTTCTCGCTTAGCCACTCGGCGATTGCGGGAATATAAGCCGGCTCATTAATTATACCACGAAATGGTTTTGGAGTCAAGAAAGGGGCATCTGTTTCTAAGAGGATACGCTCAATCGGCGGCGTAGGTAGGGTCGAATATGTGGCCATACCATTGACACCTACATAGAAATCTGTTTCAGTTAAAATGCGCTTTAAGTTTTTCTTATTGTCTGAAAAACTATGAACTACACCGCGTGATTTTGGAAAATTCGCCACTACAGGAAAAAAGTCATCAAACGCTTCGCGCACGTGAAAAGATAGTGGTAAATTATGGTCTGTGGCTAGTTGCAGCATCTCTTCAAACAGTCGAATTTGCGCCTTGCGATCATAGCCTTCGTAATGATAGTCCAGCCCCACTTCGCCAATGGCTATGGGCGAAGGGTAGTTGGCAGATATGTCCTGCTCATGGGTGCATCCAGTCGGCCCATCACCATGGGCAAATTCAGGATGGATACCATAGGTCCAATATACATTATCATGCTTTGCCGCAAAATCACGTGCTGCTAAAGAATCATCGTGGCTAGTGCCGATACAAATGATTTTTTCTACTTGCCTCTCGTGCGCCCGTTTTAACATCTCTTCGGCTTGCGCTTCCGGGAAGAACTCTCTATCGTGTAGATGACAATGTGTATCAATTAGCACGATTTTCTCTTTTCCTCTTCACTGGGTCAAGCTGCCGCTTGCGTAGGCGTAGCGACTGTGGCGTAACTTCTAGGAGTTCATCATCAAGCAAGAAATCAAGACATTGCTCAAGTGACAATTGTGTATAGGGCGTTAACTGTATCGCTCCATCCGAAGCGTGCGTTCGCATATTGGTGAGCTGTTTTTCACGGCAAACGTTAATATCTAAATCATCCTTTTTGTTTGAAAGCCCCACAATCATTCCCTGATACACCGGCACCTGCGGCGGAATGTATAATACTCCGCGTGCTTGCGCTGCGTCTAGCGCATAAGCCGTAGATACACCGGTCTCAAACGACACTAGTGCTCCGTTTCGCTCCGGCTTATATTTAGAATCTGCCGGTTTGTAGCCACTTGGGATGCTAGACATTATTACTGTGCCTTTGGTTGCGGTAAGTAGATTATTTCGCAAGCCAATTAATGCTGCGGTAGAAATCTTGTAAACAAACCTTGTCGAGCCAGAAGTTGTAATTTCTTGCGAAACTAGCTCCGCTTTGCGTACACCGAGTTCCTGACTTACCGCGCCCACAAACTCTGGCGCTACCTCTACGGTGAGGTCTTCCATTGGTTCACATTTTACGCCGTCGATTTCCTTATAAACTACCTCTGGTCGCCCCGCTTCTAGCTCGTAGCCTTCGCGCCGCATAGTTTCGATAAGTACTGAGAGGTGCAATTCGCCCCGCCCCGACACTTTGTATCCTAGTCCGTCTGGTTTGATTTTGAGTGCGATGTTAGTTTCAAGCTCTTTTTCTAATCTTTCGGCAATTTGCCGTGAAGTCGTAAATTCGCCTTCACGCCCTTTGAGCGGTGAGGTATTTGGTCCGATATAGATAGAAAGCGTCGGTGCTTCGAGCTCAATCGTCGGCAAAGCTTCTGGGTTGTCGCCGGTGGCAATAGTATCGCCAATATTTGCCTCCGCCACGCCAGTAATTGCTACGATATCGCCAGCAATTGCTTTGTCGGTTTCTTCTTTCGCTAGTCCACGATAAGAGAAAATCCTATCAATCTTTGCGTTTTTAACCTGGTCATTTTGTAAAATCTTTACATTTTGACCCTTTTTCAGATGTCCACGAAAAACTTTGCCGATACAATATTTGCCTAAGTAATTATCTGCCGCAAGCGCCGCCACTAGCAGCTGCGCGTTTTCGTTGTCGCTATCTACATTTGGTGCTGGGATGTCGTTGATGATAGATTCAAAAATTACATGTAAATCATCATCTAGCTCAGTCGTCTTGCCGGCCCGGCCTTCGCGCGCTACCGCATAATATATCGGGTAAAACAGCTGCGACTCGTCGGTGGCAAGCTCTAAGAACAGGCTCTCAATTTCGTCTTTTACTTCGTCTATCCGCGCGGCTGGCTTGTCAATTTTATTAATTATCACCACTGGTTTAAGGTTTAGCTCTAAGGCCTTTTGTAAGACAAACTTCGTCTGCGGCATTGGGCCTTCCTGCGCATCTACGATTAAAAACACCCCATCTGCCATATTTAGTGTGCGCTCGACCTCGCCCGAAAAGTCCGCGTGCCCCGGCGTGTCGATAATATTAATCTTATAGCCATCATAATACACACAAGTTTGCTTGGCGGTAATCGTAATTCCCCGCTCGTGCTCTTGATCCATGTTATCCATGATTAGGGTTTGTTGCATCTCGGCCTGATTTTCGCGAAAAGTATGAGACTGCTTAAGTAGGCCGTCCACGAGGGTGGTCTTGCCATGGTCTACGTGTGCGATAATCGCCACATTACGAATTAAGTCTTTATTCAAAGTCATAAATGCTATTATACCACGATTTTACAGATACGCAACCACTAACATAATGCTGTTATGATACATTTTCAGCAAAAATCAAGTCTACCGTCTGAGTATTTCACGTGTTACAATTTAAGTGCAACATTTAGTTAATCTGTACGCTAGTGGTTTTTATATCACGTCGTAGCGTTGAAAAGTAATATTGGCACCGTAAGGTATCCAGCTTTCAACGCTACCTAGCGTGATTGACTAGATGTTGCACCCCTTGCGGTGCCATTTTTGTTAATTCCCGTTATAAAGGTGGCACCACAAGAGCTTAATAATCTAAGTGAGGTAAAGCCATGAGCCACAAACTAATCAAAGTATATCTGTATAGTGTTATGTTACTAATATTAGGCTTTGTCGTGAGCCTCACATCTTATCTCAGCACACCTGCCTCTGCCGATAATGCCGGTACGGATAGCGTCACATTAAACCTCCCAGTTTCTTGTACTATAGACGGCGGATCTTCTACTACCCATACTCAATCAGTTGTTAATAATCAGTATTATCCTAATCTCGGAGAAGCGCCTACTAACTTCACTATGTATTGTAATGACGTAGGTGGTTATATCATATACGCTAGAGGGGTCAGTGATGATACCGAAGGCAATACTAATCTCGTAGGCAACAATAATGACAATATCCCTACCGGAGTTTACGACCCAAATAACATAGACACCACAACGTCTTCCTGGTCCATGAAGCTAAGCACCACAGAAAGTGGTCTTACTATTAACTCTAACTATAATAATCATTTTAATCTTGTTCCTACCAACTGGACTGAAGTAGTTAGAAAAGAATCTGGCACTGTAGATAAATCTATTGGCTCACACGTTTCTGTTACCTATGATGCCTATATTAGTGGTACCCAAACGGCAGGTACTTATACCGGCAGAGTAAAATACGTGATGCTTCATCCATCCACATCAACTCAACCTATTACTCTAGCTGAAGCCTTCAAAAATGCTGGCAAACAAAAAATCCAAGCTACCGATCCACTTACTGGTGAGAGCGGAGAATACTACACTATGCAGGATATGACCACGGCTATCTGTAACGCCACTTATGTCTTTGGGACAGCATCAGAGTTAGAGTTGGTTGATACTAGAGATAATAAACTTTACTGGGTTGCTAAACTACAAAATGACGCTTCGGATAATAGAAACGGCCAATGTTGGATGACAGAAAACCTAGACCTAGGCCTAGAAACAACTCCCACTAATGCAGTAAAACTAACCTCAGAGAACACTAATCTTAAGCTCTATGGTAGTTATGGCTACGATACAGCTAATGGATACACCTGTACTAACTCAAGTGATCCAGGAACTACTACTTCCGCTGATTGTAGTGGGGTAAATGAAGTGATTACTTGGGTACCAGAAAGAGCCACTATTCCAGAAGGTAGTCTAAGCTCTACTACTTGGCAAAATGATAATAATAACCCATATTCCTATGATAATGGCCTAGTAACACCAAATGGTGCAATGGATGGACATGGCTATACAGGTAATTACTATAACTGGACTGCAGCTATAGCATCTAATAATTCATCTAGTTATTCCACTAATAACACTATAGCAGCTAACTCTATTTGTCCGAAAGGTTGGAGATTGCCTAATGCTGCTTCTATGGCTGGCGGCTATGAGTTTTCTAAACTGCTCTATGCTTACAGCATTACTAAAGATGATCAAAACACTGCTGGCTATGCCGGGACCGCATCGGTAGGATACACCGAAATGTTGGCTAATCCTCTTTACTTTGTACGAGCTGGAGACGTGTGGAAAGGTATATTTTATGGAGAGAACAATGGTTACTATTGGTCTAACGCCGTCAATAATACCGGTAGTGCTTATGGCCTGGGCTTCTTACCGAGTAATGTCTCACCGGCTGCTAGCTACAGCAAGGGCGAGGGCTTTTCTATTCGTTGCGTAGCAGAGTAGTATCATCCAGCGGGTGGCCGTCACATAGGTTTCCCAAACTTCAAAACTCTATTTTTTGAAGCATTTTGAAATCGCCCATATATTTTTTACAACTCCACGGCTCGAAAACTGGACAGTACCAGTTTGAGAGCCGCCGGGTGTTGTAAAAATTATCTTGGCGCGCATTTTAACCGCTGAGAAAAATACGAGTTTTGAAACTACATCCACCCCTGTTAAACTTGACATTTCACTCAATCTGTGCTACAATAAAAAATATGGCCAACCGAAACAAACACTTAAACCCTAATCAGATCTACGAGCCCGAGCGCTGCTGGGTAGGCGATAATCATAAGATTATCTATCACACTCGCGAAGAAGCCGAGCTCGCCGCCAAAGTCGCCGAGTATGACCATAATTCCGGCCCCCTCTCCGTCTACAAATGCGACTATGGCGACCACTATCACCTCAGCTCTAATTAGTGCCTTCCAGTATTCGGTGCCTTGGGAATAATCGGCTCAGTATCGCTACTACTATTGCCATACCCACCCAGCTCTATCTTCACTCCTTCCCCACGAATATCATCTCCGAGCGGCACTAGCATTAATTCATTATCACCACTTAGCCCGCTAATTGTAATCTCTGTGTCCTCCGTAATGCCCAAAATCTTGTCATTTAAAATCACCAAAGTCCGCGCGCCGTTAGTGGTAAACTTAATTTTCGCACTACTGCCATCTCGCTCAATTTCATTAATTTCTAGGGTGGGTCGCGCCGCAATATCAGCAGTTTCTTCTACGCGCGGCAAACTATCATATCGTTCAATAATGTAGTCTGTCAACAAACTCAATTCATCAATATTCGTTACCACCTTGCCGCCGGTCTGCTCGGCCAAATCATTATAATATTTGCCATAGCTAGAAGTTGTAATAATATAAAAATTCACCGGGTCAATCGTCTTACTTAGAGCCACTACTCTGTCAAAAGTCATCCCGTCGCGGTCTGGCGACAAAAAGTTGGCATCCGTCAGCACTACGAGAGATTTTGTCGAGCCATATTTCCACTTCAGATTTTTCATCGTATGAAATGACGCCGACAGTAGAGACTCTGGCGTGTCGCCACCACCGTCCGCTCGAATCGAGGCCAGTTCGCTTTGAAAGATTTCTAGTGTGCAAGTGTCAAAATTACAATGTTCTACCGGCTGGTATGGGTCGCCAAGATCGCGGTAATCATATAGTGCTACCCGTCCGCCAGAATCAAGAGTTTCTTTCGCGAGCCTCAGCGCCTCGGCTTTGTATTTTGAAATCATGCTAGACATCGAGCCAGTCGAATCTATCAAAATCGCCGTATCGTGTGGCGACGAAATATGATTTTCTATACCAAAATGTTTGGTAATTTTATCAAAAATCACTCGCGAGGCGTCTTCGTATAATGCGTCCGACACATACCCCACATGGTCACTTACACTTAGATGCGAACTACAAAAAATATCGCGCTTGTTACACCACGTCCCAACTTTACCAGTTAAGGCCTCTGGCTCGTATGGCACATACGCACCAAGCAATCCTTTGTAAGCCTGACAATCTGGCACATACATCCGATAGTCTGATAAATTCGCTCCCCGACAGGCCGCCGGTAATAAACCTTTGCCTTCTGGTAAATAAATCTTAGGGTCGCCAAACGTCGCCGCATAGATTAGTCGGTCCGCGTTTAAACTCCCCAGGGCTTTTGATACCACCATTGCGCCTTGCGAGTATCCACCCAGCACGTATTTGGTATTTTTGCACCAGTCGCTGTTTACCATTTTTGCCAAATTTTCCACGCCAGTATTAACGCTCTCGCCAAACTCATACGTATCCCCCGCGCCAAATAATGCACCCATCGTCGCTTCCAAATTATCCGCGCCCACACTTACCGCTGGGTAGTCCAAATCAACGAATTCGTAATTTAGATCTATCATGGCGAGCTTGCTCTCGATTGTATTTTTAAACTCTAAGTAATTTTGGTCATTCCATCGTTCCCCACCCGACCCACGCGCAAACACTATCCGCACATCTGGACAGCTCGCGGCTTGAGTTTGCAATTTTGGCACCAAAGTTGCACCCATCATAGCCGCAGATATCAAATATTTTACTTTTATTTTGCCAGACTTTTCTCGCAGTTTGATCGGCATATTTTACTCCCATTTTAATCTTGCGAGATTATAGTCATAAATCGGAAAATATTTCAACCCCCCTATAAAAAATCATGCTATAATAGGGGTAAATTGGAGGACTTATGGATCAAAAACAACGTGAGTGGGATGAATATTTCATGAAAATTGCCGAAACGGTTGCGGTAAAAAGTAAAGACCCGTCGTCTAAAATGGGCTGTGTAATTGTCGATCCTAAAAAACGCGTCATTTCGCTGGGTTACAATGGTATGCTACAAGGTGCCGACGAGTCTAAAATGACTTTAAGTGAACGCCCTATGAAATATTATTTTGCTATTCACTCCGAAATGAACGCAATTTTGTTTGCGCACCAAGACCTCACTGGCTGTACGATTTATAATCGTGTGGCCACCTGTGAAAACTGCCTTAAATATTGCTTGCAGGCTGGCATCAAAAGATTCGTTTACAAAGATCTTCGCGTCCATTCACACTCTACCGACCCCAAAAAATCCATGACTAATGTTGAGACCGACGAAGCTGTAATTCGTCTGCTCTCCTCCATGCCAGAAGTAGAGACATTAAACATCACCAACGGCAAAACCTACATTGAAGATATTCTAGATTCTTACGAAAAAGATTCCGCCGAGTACGCTAGATTATCGCAGTGGGTATAATATGGGTAAAAAAGCCAAAATATCAAAAAACAAAAAACGTAAAATAATTATTTTTGCTATCAGCATTTCTTTTGTTGTGTGCTGTGTTGTTGTCGGTTTGATTTTGGGATTTTTGGCAAAGATTGACTATATTTTAATAGACAACCCAAAATACGAAGTCAACACCGAAAATACCACAGCTACATTATTTGAAGAAATAAAAACCGGCACGCTTATTGACGAGAATGCTATGATAGACACTTCTAGCATTGGTGACAAAAATCAAACTGTCACTATCACTAGTAAACTCGGCACTCAAAGAATTATCGATATTCCATATTCTGTGGTCGACACCACCCCACCTACGATTAATGGCGACGATATCTTAACTTTCCGTATAGACGAAGAAAAAGATATCCTAAGCCATTACCAGGCTGACGATAATTCACTCCAAGACGTCGAGTTTTTCATAGAAGGTGAATACAATTTAGAAAAAATTGGAGATTACGATATCCGCATTGTCGCGAGGGACGAATCTGGCAATGAGTCTATTAAGGAAATAAGACTTAGCATTATTCCTTCCCCGCAATCTGCCGGTGTGTCGTCTGTAGCTAAGAACCCATATTATATCGAAGTAAATCGCAAACAAAATGTAGTAATTGTTTATTCTTTGGATAAAAATGGTAATTATACAAATATTGCCAAAACTTTTGTTAGCTCTACCGGCGCACCAAATTCGGTGACTCCGCTCGGTACTTTTACGGTGTCAGATAGGTACGACACATTATTTCTGGTTGGCAACGTTTGGGGGCATTACGCAGTGCGAATTAACGGTCCGTATTATTTCCATTCCGTTCCATATTTTTCCAAAGGCAGTCCTTCATGGGATAATCTAGAATATCTTGAATATAATAAACTTGGCAATGGTGCTTCCGCTGGGTGTGTTCGGCTAGCCGCGATTGATGCTAAATGGATCTACGATAATATATTGCCCGGCACCACAGTAAAAATTTATGACTCAGACGAACTTCCGCAGGGAGTCGTAAAACCTACGGCCATTAAAATCGACGAAAACGACTCCAGACGCGGGTGGGACCCTACCGACCCGGACCCTAGCAATCCATGGCGCTAATATTTACCATACAATCTCGTCCATACCATGCTGTTTCAAAAACTCATTGGTTTTAGAAAAATGATGATTGCCGAAAAACCCAGCATGCGCCGAAAGTGGTGACGGGTGCGGCGACTCCAGTATTAAGTGTTTATTACTATCAATAAGCGGCTTTTTACTACGCGCATCTCTACCCCACAATATAAATACCAGGTGCGGGCGAGTTTCATTCAAGTATTTAATCACTTCGGTAGTAAAAATCTCCCAACCTTTGCCGCGGTGCGACCCGGCCTTGTGCGCTTCTACGGTTAAAACCGTATTAAGTAGCAGCACACCTTGTTTTTGCCAATCCCTCAAACTGCCAGTTTTGTTAGCGTGATGCCCGATATCCGCATCGATTTCTTTGTAAATATTTATCAGTGACGGCGGAATTGGCTGGCGCGGTGGCACCGAAAAAGCCAGCCCTTCCGCTGCGCCCGGTGTGTGGTATGGGTCTTGGCCTAGTATTACTACCTTTACCTCATCTAGATTAGTCGTAAAGGCCGAAAACACTAATTCCTTGCGTGGAAAAATAGTTTTATTCTCATACTCAGCATGTAAAAACTCCGACAATTCTCTAAAATACGGCTTATTGAACTCTGATTTTAGGAAAGGTTTCCAACTCTCATCCATGTGTATATTATATGATATAATTTTACAAAAGAGGAAAAATGGCGAAACTATATTTTCGGTATGGCGCAATGGGGTGTGGCAAGACGATGCAGCTTTTACAAGTTGCGTTTAATTATGAAGAGCGCGGCCATAAAGTCTGCGTGATCAAACCTGCCACCGATACCAAAAACGGCACCAAGCTCTTGACTCGCATTGGCCCCGAGCGTGAGACTGATTTTTGTTTTGAACGTAGTACGGATTTATTTAAAAAAATCTCGTCAGAATATAAAGATGTTCATTGTGTACTAGTAGATGAGTCACAATTTTTGACTCCGCGCCAAGCCGATGAATTAATGATGGTTACTATTAAGCTTGGTATTCCGGTAATGGCTTATGGATTGCGCCTCAACTTTCGCTGCGAAGACGGTGGGTTTGAAGGTGCCACTAGATTACTCCAAATCGCGCACGATATTGAAGAAATCAAAACCATCTGCGAGTGCGGCCACAAGGCTACTTATAATGCTAGATTTTTAGACGACAAATTATTGGCGGACGGCCCAGATATCTTGATTGACGGCACTAGTAAAATTGAATATCGTGCCCTTTGCCCGGCTTGTTATCAAAAATATTTGGAGGAAAACTAAATGTATATCGTAATCGAAGGCCAAGATGGTACCGGCAAATCTACCCAAGCTCGTCTGCTAGAAGACTATTTCAAAAAACAAGGCAAAGAAGTGGTAGTAATGGATGAGCCAGACGGCGACCTCCCACAAGCGCACGATTTACATGATATGATTTTGACGCGTGGTTATAATTTGGATCCACTTACTAATGTGTTGTTATTTACCGCCGCTCGTGTAGAATTATGGAAAAAAATTGCCGAGCCGGTATTAAGGCGTGGCGGTGTCGTAATTTCGGCGCGCAATTATTGGTCTACTATCGCCTATCAAGGTTACGGCGAAGGCGTATCGCGTAGCAAGATTATCCGCCTCACCAAAGACTCCCTGCCAGAAAAATATTTCAAACCAGATTTTGGTTTTATCTTGACCGTGCCAGATAAAGTTCGTCTAGATCGTCAAAAAGGTCGCGGCAAAGCCACCGAAACTTTTGAAGCAAAACCTGACGATTTTCAGCAAAAAGTTAACAACGCTTATCCAAAAATCGCCAAAGATTTTGACCTACAACTCATTGACGCCTCCGGTACTATAGAAGAAGTGTTCGGCTTAATTCTCGGCAAACTGCGAATTGTATAATTCCGCATAAAACCCATTGGCTTTTAATAACTCTTTGTGGTTGCCCTGTTCTACAATATTTCCGTCCCGCATCACTAGTATCAAGTCTGAATTACGAATCGTAGATAATCGGTGCGCAATTACGAATGAAGTTCTGCCATGCGTGAGTTTTTCAAACGAATCTTGAATTAGCTGTTCGGTGCGGGTATCTACATTTGATGTCGCTTCGTCTAATATCATCATTGGCGGGTTTGCCACCATTGCCCGGGCGATGGTGATTAACTGCTTCTCGCCAGCCGAAATATTATCCGAATCTTCCGAGATTTCCGAATGATAAGTTTTGGGCAGCGCCTCAATCACATGATGGACATTACTAGATTTTGCGGCACGAATTACGTCGGCAAGAGTCGCACCCTGGTTACCATAACGCAAATTATCCTCCACTGTGCCGCTAAATAACCAGGTATCCTGTAATACCATACCAAATAATCTTCGTACATCTGACCGCTTCATTTCGCGCGTCGGCACGCCATCGATAGTAATATAGCCAGACGTTGGATCATAAAATCGCATTAATAAGTTGATTAAAGTGGTCTTTCCGGCACCGGTCGGCCCTACAATTGCGACATTCATGCCTGGCCTGACTTTTACAGAAAAATCACGAATCACCGGCTTGTTTTCAAAGTAGCCAAAGTTCACATTATGGAATTCTACTTCACCTTTCACTTTTTCAATCGTTTTAGCCGGATCTGGATCAGGTTCTTCTTCTGGTTCGCTCAAGAACTCAAAGATCCGTTCACTGGCCGCGAGTAAACTTTGCATAGTTGATGTAGTAGATGCGATTTCGGTAATCGGGCGATTAAATCTCGACACATATTGAATAAACGCTTGTAAAGAACCAATATTAATCTGACCGTTGATAGTAAATATGCCGCCCAGCACTGCCACTATCACATAACCAAGATTAGTAAATATGTGTGTCACCGGCATAGAAAGCGATGACAAGAATTGCGCCCGCATAGTAATTTTGGCTAACTTTTTGTTTACATTGTTAAAATCTTGCAAAGACGCCTCTTCGTGCGAATTAGATTTGATGATAATCTGCCCAGCATAATCTTCCTCGATCCTGCTATTTAATACTCCCAAGGTATTTTGTCGTTCATTAAAATATCTTTGCGCATGCCCCATGATTTTACCTACCACAATCACCGAAAGCGGCACCACTACAAAGGCTACTAAAGATAGCGGTACGCTAATTGTCAGCATAATTACAGTAATGCCAATTAACATAGTAGAGCTCAGCGATACATCAGTAATTTCTTGCGACAAAGACGTCGCCAGTACGTCGATATCATTTGTCATACGCGACAAAGTGTCGCCATATTTATGCTTATCAAAATACGAAATTGGCAATTTAGCAATCTTGTCAATAATTTTGTTGCGCAAATCTCTCGTATATTTTGCCGATACCACTGTCAATATATATGCCTGTATGTAATTTAAGATCGCCGACCCCACAAATAATCCCACTACTAGCCAAACTTTCCCAATAATCGCACTAAAGTCTATATCCTGATATGTATTTACGGCAATGTTGGTCATGTCGCCCAAAATTTTTGGAATAAAGATACCTAAGAGTGCCGACCCCGTCGCTAAAAAGATAGACAAGATGATCCAACCGCGATATTTTTTAATCGATATCAAAAACTTAACAAACGATTTTATCGTTTCGCTAGTTTTGCGTTTAGTTGGCTTCTTATCCACGGGCCACCTTCATTTCTTTATTAAACTCCCTTTCAGAAAGTTGCGATTTTACAATTTCTTGGTAAGTCTTACATTTTGCGAGGAGATCTTTATGTTTGCCTTTCCCTACTATCTTCCCTTCATTTAGCACCACAATTTGGTCAGCATTTTTAATCGTGCTTACTCGTTGTGCAACTACCAACACTACCATATCTTTAGTAATTGGTGTTAAAGCTTCGCGTAGTTTCGCATCGGTTTTCATATCAAGCGCTGAAAAAGAATCGTCAAAAATAAAAATATCAGGATTTTTACAAATCGCTCTGGCTATTGCTAGACGTTGCTTTTGTCCGCCCGAAACATTAGTGCCACCCTGTGCGATATGTGCGTTGTACTCGCCTGGTAATTTTTCGATAAAACTCGCTGCCTGCGCTATTTCGGCTGCTTTTTTCACCTGAGCTAGAGTCGCATTTGGTGCACCGAACATAATATTAGATTTGACTGTGCCAGCAAATAATATCCCGCGTTGTGGCACCAATCCGATTCTTCGTATTAAGTCTTCCTTGGTGTAATCCTTAATATTTACACCATTAATTAAAATTTCGCCGCTCGTCGCCTCGTAAAATCTCGGCACTAAGTTTATCAAAGTAGACTTACCAGATCCTGTCGAGCCGATAAACGCCGTAGTTTCGCCCACATTGGCAGTAAAAGTAATACCATCTAGCACTTTTTCTTCAGCGCCCGGATAACGAAAATCTACCTTTCTAAACTCTACCGACACAACTTTGTTTGGCAGACCTTTAGTTTCTTTCAGCCATTTGATTTTTGGATTAATTCTTAGAATCTCATTGATCCGCCCCGCACACACATTGGCTCGTGGCAACATTACAAACATTATCGACATCATTAAAAACGACATCATCACAAAACTCACGTACTGCGCAAAAGCCGACATATTCCCTAGATACGCAAAATCTTTATTAAGTAGCGAAATACCAATATAAGTGCACAGAAGTGTTAGCCCATTGAATATAATATTTACCAGTGGACCTTCTAATTTTAAAATCTTGTCTAGAAAAATTGACAACCGCGTCAGTTCATCGTTAGTTTTTTCAAACTTTTTCTTTTCTAATCTCTCATTGTTAAACGCACGAATTACTCTTAGCCCAGTCAAATTTTCCCGCGTAATCAAAGTAATTTTATCAATCAATTTCTGAAAGATTTTAAACTTCGGCATTACCAGCGACATAATGATTATTACGGATGCTAGTATCGCCACGATTCCTACCGCGATGATCCAAGTCATGTCCGGCGCAGTGCGGACCGCCATAATCAGAGAAATAATACAAAACATTGGCGCTAGCAGCATTACTGACAGCATCATCATGGTAACTTCCTGGACTTGGTTGACATCATTGGTTGTGCGGTTGATTAGCGAAGCAGTACTATAATCTTTAATATCTACAATATTCAGGTTAACAACTTTTTCAAAGACTGCCGCCCGGATATCACGCGCAAAGTTTGCCCCGACTCTCGCCGACATATAGCCAGCCAGCAAAGAACAAGCCGCCGAAGCTGCGGCAATACCAGCCATGATTACTCCAGTCTGCCAAATATAGCCAGTATCTTCGGCTACTATACCGTTATTAATAATATCTGCCATTAATGCCGGTAATTGTAGAGTGGCAAAAACTTGCCCGCCCGTCGCCAATATCAAAATCAACACTTGCCACCAATAAGGTTTTAAAAACTTAAATAGTTTAAGCATCTACCCCCTTTCGTCGTTTTTCTAGATACGACAAGAAGTAGAGCACCAGCCCTATTATTATATATATATAATATGAAAAGAAACGCCACACCAGCATCGCCCAAAACACGTAGCCAGACGACAGTGCTGAAAATACCACAAAGAACGTACCCTCAGCCGCGCCGGCGTTACCTGGTGTTGGCACGAAATATACTGCGCTCATTACAGCGATGGTTGTACCAAGGCACGACCAAAAGTTTACATCGCCACCAAATGCAGTCAGTACGAAAAACGGAATCGCCGCAATAAACAAATTAAATATCAAAGATAACAAAATTGTCTGCCAAAACAGCCCCTTAGTTTTTAAAATCATTTTTACCGAGTCGGCATATTCTTTTACTTCATTCTCTACTTTCTTCAAAGCCTTTTCGCGATTTTTTACGATTTTGATTTTTGCCAAAACTTTTACAATCCATTTGATAAACGCCGTAGTGGGCTTCGGAAAAAAACTCACTCCTGCTACCATGATTGGCCAAAACGCGTAGAATGCCAAACCGATCCAGGCCGTTACGATTAACGCCGGGTAATCTCCCGCTACTCCGCCAAACAAGAAACAAATCAGCGCAATTATAATAAATGCTACTTGTAAAGATATCATGCCAAACATCGGGATCGACGTAGACGCTCCGCTCGGCAGCCCACTATTTTTGCGCATATAGTAAATCTGAAATGGTTGCCCGCCCACTGCCGCTGGCGTAATGTTGTCGTAGTAGCGACCAAGTAGCACTGTGCGTCGCGCTAGTTTCCAACCATTTTTTTCTTTGAAGTTTTTAGCCGACGACATCCTTTTGATCATCAAAGCATATTTTGAAATCTCAGCCGTAATAGCGACCAAAAAACATAGTACCGCTGGCAAAAGCAGCCACCAATTAATTTTGATTTCCGACAACTTCGCGGCGTTGCTAGAATTGCCAAACTCCGACGTAGCTGTAACAGCTATCACACCAACATTAAGCGCGATAAATAGCACCGCTAGCAATATTTTACGCCATTCAGGAGACAGTTTTTTTGCGGACATGCTACTCCCTAGCAGCTTTGATGTTAGGATATTCGTCAATTAATACGCGGATACAGCCGGCAATCGGAATAGCAATAATCGCACCGAGCAAGCCAAACATATACATACCAATTACAATCGCACTAAGAATTACCACTGGTTGTAAGTTGAGCGCACTGCCCTGGATCTTTGGCGCAATCAGATTATTCTCAATTTGCGCATATATTATATATACTACGGCAAACACCGCCCCAGCGATAGGGTTGGAAAATAGTAAAATTACCGTTACTAGTGTCCCGCCGATAAATTGTCCAAACATTGGAATTAGATAAAACAGCATCGTAATCATGCCCATTGGCACTGCCAGGCTAGATGAGATCCCGAGAAATAGTGACAAGATAAATACAATTAACCCACTCGCTAGCCCGTCGATCATCGCCACAATCACTTGCCGCGATACATAGGTAGATACCACATCTGCCATTTGCGACACGACTCGGCGCGCCACACCGGTAGCCTTATTTTCTTTATCGTCGGCGCCCATGCTCTTCCAAAATCCATTCACTAGTGCTGGCCCTTCTAGCAGGAACAACAAAGTTAGTACTAGTACCAAAATAACCTTTGTTACTACATCAGCTATACCACTCACGCCAGACATCAAATTATTGCCAAGTAAACCAAGCAGATTATTAGATAGCCCAGTTAGGGCATTCGAAATCTCACCTTCTAGATTGCTAATACCAATACTCCTGCCAAAATTATTTACGCCTTCCCAGCCGCCAAAATTATTTTCAAAAGTTTCTGGGAAATGCTGGACAAACTTGGCGGTTTCGTTTACTACTACCGGCCCCACTATCGCCACAATCGCGCCTAGTACTAATACTACGATTAGATATGCCAACACTGCCGACAAGGTCTGATGTTTTTTGTCTTTACCAAAATGTTTTACAAAAAACCCGTCTACTTTGCGAACCAAAGGCTTCAAGGCAAGCGCCAAGAAAATCGCACTGCCGATAATGATTAGCCCGGTCAAGGCTTTGTATAATACAAGAATCACCGCAGCGATACCCAGCGGTACCAACCAAAACTTCACAAACGTTTTTAAATCTGTCTCGATATTTTTAGACATGGACCTCCTTTATAGATTAATTGTAGCATAAATGCTATAATAATTGTAATGAAAAAAGTTTTAATGCACACCTGCTGCGCTCCATGCAGCGTTTATTGTATTGATAGTTTGCGTGCCGAGGGTATAGAGCCGACAGTTTTTTGGTATAACCCAAACATTCACCCATATATGGAATACAAGGCCCGCCGCGATTGCTTGAAAGACTATTGTAAAAAAATAGATGTCGAGTCGATCTTTATTGAAGATTATGGTTTGGACGAGTTTTGTAAAAGTGTCGTGTCGGATATCCCAAATCGCTGCGTAAATTATTGCTATAAGAAACGACTCACCGAAACTGTGCGCTACGCCGCCAAGCATGGCTACGAAGCTTTTACTACTACGCTCCTTGTTTCACCTTATCAAAAACACGAAGAATTAAAACAAGTTTGCGAAGAGCTCGCCGCCATGGCCGGTATCGAGTTTTTGTATCGTGATTTTCGGGTAGGGTTTCGCGAAGGCCAAGCCAAGGCTCGCGAGCTCGGCCTCTACATGCAAAAATATTGCGGCTGTATATTTAGCGAAGAAGACCGCTACCGCAAACAGATTGAAAAAGATCTAAAAAATGGTATAATATAAAAACATGCTAGTTTCAGACTATAATTATGATTTGCCAGAGGAAAGGATAGCTAAGTTCCCTCCAAAAGAGCGCGGCTCTACGCGCCTTTTAGTTTTAGATCGCGAAACTGGCGAAATTAACGATAGCTACTATCGTGACCTTGATAAGTTTTTACGCCCGGGTGATGTTTTAATTTTAAACGATACTCGCGTAATGCAATCGCGCCTGTTTTGTCAGTTGCCCGACGGCCGCCAGCGCGAGCTAGTAGTGCTAGAAAAGCATGGCGACGAGCTGCAGCGTGTAATGTATCGCGGCAAACTACACGACGGCGACGAGCTTTCTGTGGGTTCTGAGAAAATCCATGTTAAACATATACTCGGTAACGGCATTGCCGAGGTAGAGTCAGCCACTCCGCTTGCCGACCTTGCCGAAAAATACGGCACCGTTCCCTTGCCACCATATCTTCACCGCGATGCGGAGGAGTCTGATAAACAGCGCTACCAGACTGTATGGGCCAAACACATGGGCTCGGCCGCTGCACCTACCGCCAGCCTCAATATGACTGAAGAGCTATTAGAAAAACTCCGCCAAAAAGGCGTGATTGTTAAATATCTCACCTTACATGTAGGCCTCGGTACTTTCCTCCCGATCCGTTCCGATGAAGTAGAAGGTCACAAAATGCACTCCGAGTGGTTCCATATTCCAGAGGACACTTTGGCCGCCATTAAAGATGCTAAATTAAATAATGATAGAGTAGTGGCTCTTGGTACTACCGTCGCTCGCACTCTAGAATACTACGGTAAGACCGGTAAAACCGAAGGTGAAGACGACATTTTTATCTACCCAGGCTTCGAGTTTACCGTTATCAACGCTCTGATCACTAATTTCCACGCCCCCAAATCTACGGTATTGATGCTTGCTAGCGCCTTTGCCGGCTGGGACCACCTCCACGCCGCCTACGACCACGCCGTAGACCAAAAATACAACTTCTTAAGCTACGGAGATTCAATGCTAATATGTTAAAGTTTGACATAGAAAAACGCGACGGCCTGGCGCGGGTAGGCGTGATCCATACTCCGCACGGCGATATCAAGACTCCGGCTTTTGTCGGAGCTGCCACACGCGCTACGGTGAAGGCCCTCACTATGGAGGAAATGCGAAATCTCGGTAGCCAAGCTATTCTTGCTAACACCTATCACTTAATTCTCCGCCCCGGCGCCGAGCTTATCAAAGAAGCCGGCGGTTTGGCTAAGTTTAGTAGCTGGCACGGCCCTACTTTTACCGATTCGGGCGGTTTTCAGATTTTTTCTCTGCCGGATGTCAGGATTTCCGAAAATGGCGCTAAGTTTAGATCATATATCGACGGCAGTAAATTTGAGATGACTCCAGAATCTTCTATGCGCGACCAGTGGGCGATTGGCGCAGATATTCACATGGCGTTTGACCACCTTGCCAAGTCGGAAAATTACGACGATATGAAAGTAGCTATGGAGCGTACTCACGCGTGGTTAGACCGTTGCGTTGCCGAGCACGAAAGAATTAAGGAGTCAGGACTCGTGCCAGAACAATACCTATATGCTGTCATTCAGGGCGGCACCTTCAATGACCTACGCGCCGAGTCGGCCAGATATTGCGCAAAGAAAGCTGTCGACGGCTTTGGTATTGGCGGCGTATTTACGGCTGACGGCATGGCCGGAATGCTACAAACTGTAAACAGTATTTTGCCAGAGAATAAACCCCGTCATTTGCTCGGCATGGGCCAAGAACCAATCGACCTATTCGATGGCGCCGAAAATGGCTGCGATACTTTTGACTGTGTCGGCCCTACTCGTATGGCCCGCAACGGCTCACTTTATACTTTGGATGGCCGCATCAATATCAAAAATGCCAAATACACTCACGATTTTACCCTACTTATGCCAGACTGCGACTGTGAATGCTGTAAAAACTACACCCGCGCCTACTTGCATCACCTATTTAAGACCGACGAAATCACCGCTAAAGTCCTCGCCAGCATCCATAATGAGCATTTCGTAGTCACTGTGGTTAACAAAATCCGTGCTTCTATCCTAAACGGTACTTTTGCCGACTATAAACAATCCTTCCTTGAACGCTATTACGATTAATTAATATACTCCCATATTCCACCGCCAGTAGTATCTTTAACGGCAACACCTTGCGCGATTAACGTATCGCGAATCTCGTCTGATTTCGCAAAATTTTTTGCTACGCGGGCTGAGTCACGCTCTTTTATGAGCGCGTATTGTTCCTCCGAAATATCAGGTGTATCAGCGATTAAGCGGAGACCAAATAATTCATCAATTTTTTGCCAATCTTCCAAACTCAGAGTTGAACTATCGACCAGCGCAAACGCTTCGGCTGAATTAAGATTATTGTTCACCGCTGCTAGGATTTTTTCAAATGCACCTAGTTCGTCACTTACATCTTTTTGGTAGCACAGGGCGATGCGCGCGCGCCAATTTTGTCGGCGATTTTTGGCTGCTTCTAGGCTTTCAAAGGTAAAATTACGCGCGCCTTGATAATGCCCAGATAGTACCCACATTTTATAATCCATCGGCGAAAATCCACGCTCGGCTAAATCTTTTAAAACATAAGTATTGCCTAGTGATTTTGAAATCTTTTGCCCATCTATAGTGATAAAATCACAATGTAGCCAATATCGCGACAGCTCGTGCCCATATGCTGCGTATGTTTGAGCGATTTCGTTAGTGTGGTGGACCGGTATATGATCTATGCCGCCAGTATGGATATCGATCGGCTCACCTAATTCTTTGTGGATAATAGTCGAGCACTCAAGGTGCCAGCCCGGATAACCTGGACGGCCTAGATAATCCCAGCGCATTGCGTGTTTCTCGCCCGGCTTAATAAACTTCCATACGGCAAAATCAGATGCATTGCGTTTTTCGTCGCTAAACCCTATTCGTGCCCCAGCCTGCAAACCAGCCAAGTCTAGCCTTGCAAAATCTGCATATTTTGCAAACCTAGTGGTGTCGAAATACACACCGTCACTTGTCTCATAAGTATAACCATTCGCCGTCATCGCGTCTACTGCCTGCTTATCTTCTTCGATAAAATCAGTTGCTCGGGTCAGCACATCCGGCCAAGTAAGTTCCAAGGTACGGTAGTTTGCTAAATAATCCTCGATATAATAATCCGCGATTTCATAAACACTTTTGCCTTCGCGCGCCGCGCCCTTTTCGAGCTTATCTTCTCCCTCATCGCCATCAGATACCAGATGTCCCACATCGGTGAGGTTTAGCACTCGCTTTACTTTATAGCCATCTAATTTTAGAGTGCGGATTAGTAGATCCCAATATATATATGATGCATAGTTGCCAATGTGTTGAAAATTATACACCGTCGGGCCACAAGTGTAGATTTTTACTACCTCACCAAGCGGCTTAAAGCTCTCAATTTTACGCGTAGCTGTGTTGTATAATTTAATCATTCAAAATTCCCTCTAGTACCCCCACCATTTTACTATACTTTTCGCGCGATACGCCATGGTGGCCTATCGTTTTTATCGCTGTTAAATATTTTGGATTGTCTTTTAAGATTTTTGGCAAGTTATACATCGCGATAAATGCGTCTTTATCACCATATATTAATGTAGCGTGAGTTTTAAGATTGGCCAGAACTTTATAATTCTTTTTGCTAGTGACAATATTTTTAATTGAGTTGTTGAATGCCTTAGTTTCTAACACTTGGCGATTTTTTAAGCTCACTGCATCGCGAAATACATCTAATGCCTTGTCAAAAGCTGGATTTTCTAAATCTTTTTCAGTGTAAATCGGTGGCGATACTAGAATTAAATGTTTCACCGACTTTTTGAAGGTATCTGCATAGCGCGTCACGATAAAAGTTCCCATCGAATGTCCTATCAGTACCAATGGTGTATTAAGATTTAATTTTTCAATAGAATTATGTAGTGCTGTCAGCTGGTCTTTGTAGTCATAATTTAGTTTATCGTCTGAGCAAGATTTGCCTGAGCCGAGTAAATCAAATGCCACAAACCGCACATCTCTTAGCGAAGTCGTGCCCTCTAGATATTTAATAGCATTACTAAAGCTCCCCGAGTCCGCCGCGATGCCATGGATAAACACAACGGTCAGCTTAGGGTTTTTGACGGTCGAGTAGTCGTGTGTTTTACTTAATAGTAATTTTCTGCTAAACATCTTGCAATAGCTCCGGTACGATTTTTACTAGGTCGCGTACTACTTCTTCGTAAGTAGTATCATAAGTCCGAAACCCAGCTGCCTGTGGGTGTCCACCACCCCCAAAATACCCCGCGATTCTTTCGGCTATAGGTGCTTCGGTCGCAGTGCGAATTTTTCCTGTCACCTTACCGTCTGGGTAGGTTTTAATTGCCACAGCTACTTTTATCCCCTCTACTAGGCGCATTTCTTCCAAAATTAATACATTTGGGTTGTATTCGTCGGAATATTCGCGAATATCATCCCAAGGGATATGGACGGTCGCGAGCTCGCCATTCAGCGAATACTCGATCCGTTTTATCAAATCTGCTTTATAGTCTAATATGCGTGGTGACTTCTTCATAAATTCACGCCGGCGATCTTCTAGGTCAGATATTTTTGCCCCGATCCTGGTAAGATCGGCTGCAATTTCAAAAGTTTCAGCCGTCATCGACGGGCTAGTCATACCTAGCGTGTCCGACAAGATACCCTGAAAAATTGCTTCCGCTGCGGCTTGATTGATTTCGATATTTAAATCTTTAGCAATCCTATAAATTACCTCCGCACAGGCTGGCCGCACCTCTATAATACTGTCGTGTGAAAAATCGATATCGTCTGGAGTTTCGTGATGATCTATTATAAGTACCGGCGCCGAGTATAGGCGATTGCGAATCGCTGCATCGTCTAGTAATTTTGATAACAGTACGCTTGCCGCGGTATCTACAATAATGTACCCGTCTGCTTTATAATCAAACTCACTTGTAACTCGTGACCAATCTGCAAAATAATGCAGATATTTTGGTATGTCTACTGGGCAATACAAAGAAACCTGTTTGTCTCTCAGTAAATAATCTAGCGCAATTGCGCTCCCAAGTGAATCGCCATCCGGGTTTTCCGCCTGTATCACACAAATTTTTTTCTTATTTTTCAAAAACTCCGAAAACACATTATACATAATAATATTATAACATGCCGAAATGGTGGTATAATGTGAATATGGATAAAAACTTTCGGGTGAGAGTGATATGCGGGCTAGGGTTGTTTGTTGTGGCGCTTGTCGCCATGTACACTTTTGATGCGGTACCGTTTAAGATCTTGTTTGGACTATTTGCAGTGGTGGCTGGCATTGAGCTGCTGAGCTTTTTTAAAAAGGTTGCGCATTTTAAAAATGTAATTTTAGCTATTATCGAGATTATGTTCTTATTCTATGGCTCGATGTTTATCGCGCAAGTTGGCGTGGTAGAGGTTTGGTATATTATTTTTGGCGTCTGTGGCTACGATATTTTTGCCTATCTTTGCGGTAAAGCTCTCGGTGGCAAGATTATTAAAAAATCTCGCCCCTTCCCCAAAGTTTCTAAAAACAAAACCTGGGAAGGCACTGTGCTCGGGCTTGCAATTTCTATTACCCTAGTAGCTATTCTCACCACCGCGCTTGGCCGCTATGAATATTTCTATCTTTTATGTGGCCCGCTAGCTTTGATGGGCGATTTGTTTGAAAGTTATTTGAAACGTCAGTTCAAGGTTAAAGATTCTAATGAAATTGTCATCAAGAATAAGTTTTTCGAGAAACTCGAACTTATTGTTGGTGGCACCGAGGGCCACGGTGGTTTTCTAGACCGTATCGACTCTACCGCGTTTACATGTACAGTGCTACTAATTATCTCAGCAATTTTCTTTTAGTTACTTGATTAATTTTTTCCAACCCTTAATTAAATAATCTGCGCCCGAAAATACAGTCAGAATTAGTGCCACATAGAGCGCGATATTACCAAGTATAGTAAATAAATTAATATTGACGACTAAATTAAGTTGAATAATAATCAAAGCGGTTAATTGTAGAGTGGTTTTTAGTTTGCCGTAAAGCGAAGCTGCGATCGTGACGCCGTCGCGCGCAGCCATCATCCGCATGCCATCTACCGCAAAATCTCTTACTAAAATGATTGCAAATACCCAAACTGGCACTGCACCTATATCTACTAGCGCTAAAAACGCCAAGTTCACCAGCATCTTATCGGCGAGTGGGTCCAAAAATGCGCCTAGGTCAGTAACGATTTTTTGCTTGCGAGCCCATTTGCCGTCTATTAAATCTGATATTGCCCCCGCTACGAATAATATTAGTGCTACAATTCTTGTCCAAGTCGCAGGAATTAACACGAAGACCATAAACACCACCGCAACAATCATTCTCGCAATGGTTAAATAAGTCGGTCCGGTCAATTTATTTTTCTTCATACAATATTCCTTCGGTGTTCTACTTTCCAAGCTCGCACTTTAGCAAACTTCGCTGCTAGCACATCTGTTGACCATTTATCACCTAGCATCACCGTCTCTGATGGTTTAAAATTATATTTTTCCATTGTTTCAGTAAGTTTTACGCTCACCGGTTTCCTCGCCCACCACACGCACGGCACGCCTAGCGGTTCACAAAACTTCTGCATCATCTTTTTACGACCATTATTAGATATTATGACAATTTTAACTTTAGCCTTGCGGCAATCTTCAACCCATTCTGCTAGCTCATCAGCTGGCTCTTTTTCAGAATGTAGCCTTAGTGTATTATCTAAATCGCACAGTAATAGTTTAACCTTTTCTTTTTTCAAAATCTCAGGCGTTACATCCTCAAACTTCTCAAACTTTTTGTCCGCACTAAAAATACTCATACGTTTATTTTACCATAAAATAAGGTATAATATATAGTATGCCTTTAGAATATATTTATAACAAAATAAAAAACACTATTCGCAAGCTTGATATGCGGATTGAGCGTGCGAAATACGGCTACATCGAAAAGTTGCCTCATAACATTGAGTATTTTGACGGCGGTCTCTATGATGCGGTTTACGAGGCTTCTTGTAAGTGGCCGCACAACGTCGCGTTAGATTACTATGATACTCAAATCACTTACAAAGACATGATTAAAAAGATCAACAAAGTCGCTGCCGCGCTCAAAGCTGCTGGCGCCGAAAAAGGCGAGAACATCACTGTCTGTATGCCTAATACCCCAGAAGAAGTATATATGTTTTATGCTATCAATGAGATTGGCGCTGTAGCCAACATGATTCATCCTCTTTCGTCTGAAAAAGAAATTGAAGAATATCTCAACCAAGCTCATTCTAGAATTATGCTCTGTATCGATATTTCTTATCCCAAAGTCGAAGCAATTATCAAAAATACTGATGTAGAGCAAGTCGTAGTAGTCTCAGCTACGCGTTCAATGGCCCTCATCGTGCGAGCAGTTTACAAACTTACTAAAGGGCGTAAAAATCATATCAAAAAATCTCAACACGTGATCACTTGGGATCGATTCTTATCCAAAGCTAGCAAATTTATTGGTAACCCTCACGCTAGAGTCAATTCTACTGATCCGGCTGTTATTATGTATTCTGGTGGCACTACCGGCAAACCTAAGGGCATCATTTTATCAAATTTAAATTTCAATGCTCAAGCGTTAGGCGCTAAATATCTCGTACCGGAGCTGATTAAGCCCGAACATACTTTTTTAACTTTTCTGCCTAATTTTCACGCTTTTGGTCTAGGTGTTTGCATGCATATGCCACTTTATTTTGGTTGCCGTATTGTCCTTATTCCGCAGCTTAATGCTAAAAAACTTCGTAAATATATCAAAAAATATAAAATAAATATTTTGGTTGGTGTGCCAACTTTCTTTGAATACCTCACCAAGACTAAATTTGGTAAAAACGAACTCAGAGGCATCAAGGGCGTAGTGTCTGGCGGGGACGTTATCAGCATGTCAAACAAAGAGAAAATTAACGATTTTCTTAAAAAACATGGCTCGAAGGCTATTATCGAGAACGGTTATGGCCTCACCGAGGCTTCCGGTGGTTTTATTTTCTCACCGCGCAGCGTCGCAAAAGACCCAGATGGCATAGGATATCCTATTCCTGATAATGACGTACGTATTTTGGATCTCAAAACTAAAAAAGAGGTCAATCTTGGTGAAGATGGCGAGATTATTGTAAATGGCTTATCAGTCATGAAGGGCTATCTAAATAACCCCGAAGAAACTAGAAAAGTTTTCGTAACATTAAATGGTAAAAAATATCTTCGCACCGGTGACATTGGCTACATCGACCAGCATGGTGTGGTTCATTTTCGTTCGCGCCTCAAGCGTATGATTATTTCAAATGGCTACAATATCTATCCAGCAAACATTGAAGAGGTAACCTTGAAGTGTAAAAAAGTTGAAGCCTGTGCCGTAGTGGGTCGCGAAGATAAAGTACGTGGCGAAAAAGTTGTTGTATTTGTAGTGCCAAAAAAAGATATTTCTGAGCGTGCTGTCAAAAAAGAGCTCACTGCGATTTATAAACAATATCTCGCTAAATACGAGGCTCCACGCGAAATCCGCTTTATTGATGCTTTACCAAAAACTAAGTTAGCTAAAGTAGACTTCAGGGCGTTAGAGCAGCTATAATTTAGTTCTATTCTCTAAGGCTGCGCTTAGCGTAATTTGGTCGGCATAAGACAAATCTACGCCTAGCGGCAACCCGCGCGCTAATCGCGTAAGTTTGAGATCTGGGTTTTTCTCGTGTAGCATTTTTTCGATTAGAAGCGCAGTAGATTCACCCTCTACTGATGGATTGGTTGCGATGATAATTTCGGAAACATTATCGTCTTTCACCCGTCTAATTAATTCTTGAATATGTAACTGATCTGGCGTGATGCCGTCAATCGGCGACACAGCGCCACCTAGTACGTGATAAGTACCTTTATAACCACGAGTTTGCTCTATGGCGTAAATATCTAGCGGTTCTTCTACTACTAGCACCGTAGTCTTATCGCGCTCTGGGTCGGTGTATAGTGGCGACATTTCCTCATCTGCATTAATCAATGCAAAAGTCACCGGACAAAATTTGACTCCCTTATGTAGATTATCCAATGAATCTGCGATATTTTCCGCTACCTTTGGGCTAGTTTTAAAAAGATAATATGCATATCTCTCTGCTGTACGCGGACCAACTCCGGGCAACATTCCCAGCGCTTCAATTACGTTTTCTAGGGCCTGCGGCAGCATTTACATCCCAAGCCCGAGATTGCCAAGTCCACCCATTAATGGTTTCATTTTGTCAGTAGCAATTTCTTGTGCCTTAGCAAAACCGTCGCGCATACAATTCTCTATCCAACGTTCGAGCTCGTGGATATCATCAAAGTCTACTTTCTCTGGGTCGATCTTTACTTTTTTGACTTTTAATTCACCATTGATTTGCACTACCACTGCGCCATCATCGGCTTCTACTTCTACAATTTCGTTTTTCAGCTCTTTTTGAGCTTTGCGTAGCTGGTTTAGCAATTTCATTTGATCCATCGTTTGGCCCATATTATTCTCCTTCCACTTTTTCAGTATATGTGTATAGGTATATTATATCAGAATTGTCGCGCATTGGGGAAGTGATTATTCGGTCTAGTTTATAGCCATCTGGCACTTCTTCTAATTTACCTAGCACCGCCAATTTATTTGCATTTTCTATATTATCTATAATCTTGATATCGGTTTTATTTTCAAGTATTTTATAAAAATCATAATCTTCAAACACCAGTAGATATTCATCATTTAAATTTTCTCTAATTACTTCAAGTTTATCGCTAAACTCATTTGCGATATTAGGATTATAGCGATAACCATATATATATTGTAGAAGCCCTGGAATGATCATAAAACCGAATAATATTGTAAGTGGCAGTAAAGCCGAGATTCTAGCATATGGGTTTTCTGGAAAAAGTCCGTACCATTTTTCGAGTAAATATTTTAGCCCGTGCGCCACTAATATCGAAAACGGCAAGATAAAGAACACAATCGCGTCTGGGTTAAACCCAGTTATAATTAAGCAAAATACTAATAGGATTGACGCAATCGAGTTGCGTGATGCGAAGAACCCTTTAGTGGTAGAAAATAGCCCGATTAGTGCTAACGCAAAGGTTGGCAGACTAATTAGCGGTGACAAGAATACACTTTCCAAACTATTATGCCACGAAAATACCGGCGCTAGCCCCGCTGCGATATTGCTAAAGAACTGTCCCACGTGAAAATCTTCGCTAAATAATAATTTCATAATAGTTGCTGGGTTATGAAAGATACTAACGCCAAGCACAGTAAACCCAGCTAGCATTATCAAAATCACCATCATAAGAGGTAACTTGGGTAAATCTTTAATCACAAAACGTAGATGTGGTTGCGCCAGCACAAATAACACACAAAACACCGCGAAATATATCATATATGGTGTAAAGATCGACAAAAGCATCGCTATTGCAAACAAGAAACAATATGCTGGGCGTGGGCGCTTCTCGCCTTGTATCTTTGATCCCAACCAAAGTAGCAAAGTTGGCCAAAATACCAACATAATTAGTGGCGTGCCGCTCCCAGCCAAAAATAGAAATGGCGTAGATAACACGATTAGACATGATGCCAAAAGTGACACGTTGCTTTTAAACCAACGGTTCAGCAGCAAAATCAGCAGTAGCCCTAACAGTAAGCCCATAATTACGCTAGGCAATTTAATTGCGTAAGCCGAAAGTCCGAATACCGTAATAGATAATTTTTGTAGCAATCGGTAGGGTAAGTCTACTAAATCACCATTTAAAATCCCACTTTTACCAAGATAATACGAGTTGGTTGCGGAATTAATTTCAGCCTCGGATAAGCCATTTTGCGCAAAGGTCGGCAGTACGAAAAGTAGGGCGATAAAAAATGCACCAAGTATTACATACCCAATAATAAACCGATACCGGTACAAAAAAAGTTTAGAAATCGTAATTTTCTTCACATAAACATTATACCATATTTATATAAACATAAGAATAAACTATTCCCTAGTCTTGTCGAGCGACATAAAACGCAAAAGTTCTGGGTGGAAGTAAAGTTCAATTTTACCCACCGCACCATGCCGGTGTTTTGCCACTAAGAGCTCAGTAATATGAGTTTCTTCGTAATTGTCATCATTTTGTTTGTAATAATCTGGCCGGTGGAGGAACATTACAAGGTCGGCATCCTGCTCAATCGAACCTGATTCACGTAGGTCAGATAACACTGGGCGCGGATCTTCTCGCCCAGTTACGTTGCGCGATAGTTGCGCTAGGGCAATTACTGGAATCTCTAGTTCGCGTGCCAAAATCTTTAGGCCACGCGAGATTTCTGTCACCTCCTGTACGCGGTTGCCAGCGTAGCGATCCGAACCCGAGATTAGCTGCAAATAGTCTACAATTACAATACCAATATCGTGGTCGTGCATGGCGCGGCGCGCCTTGTTGCGTAATTCTACGATTGTCATGGAGCTAGTATCATCTATATAGATCGGGATCTCATCCATTTCGCCTAACGCATCGCCAATTCGTGAGAATTCCTCGTCAGACAAATTGCCAGTACGCATCTTCCAGTTATCTACACCAGAAACATCCGAAATCATCCGATCGATAATTTCGTTCGCTGCCATTTCCATCGAGAAAAACAACACGCCTTTCTTATTAATACTAGCAATATTGTAAGCCAAGTTTTGCGCAAAAGTAGTTTTACCCATTGCTGGGCGAGCCCCGATGATAATTAGGTCACCCTTTTGAAACCCAGCGGTTTTCTTGTCTAAGTCGCGAAATCCAGTCTTTAACCCGCGCAAAGCCCCCTTGTTCTTGTGGAGCTCTTCGATCCGGTCAAACGCATCCGCGAGCAATTCCTCCATCGGTACATAATCACTCTTGATAATTTTATCTGACACCTCAAATAGTTCACGTTCGGCCTCGCCAATCAAATTATCAGCATTGGCGTCGTCTTCATAAGCCTTATTGGCGATCTCGGTGCCAGCCTTAATTAGCCGCCGCCTAACTGAGGCTTTTTCGATAATGTCAGCATAAGCTTTGGCGTGTGATGCCGCTGGCACAAAGTTAGATAATTCCGTTAAATAGGGTGCTCCACCAATTTCTTTTAATTTCTTTTTTGACTTCAGCTCCGATGTAAGAGTAAGTAAATCTACCGGCTGATGCTTGTCATATAAATCTAGCATCGCCTGAAAAATAGTTTTGTGCCGATCTTCATAAAAATCACGTGGGCGCAAAATCGTTAGCACTTCAGGCAAAACATCATTAGAAATCATCAAAGCCCCGAGCAGAGACTTCTCGGCTACGATATCCTGCGGCGGCACGCGGCCACCATTATTCTTCGAACGGGTTTCCTCCTGTATCATTTCGTACCTCTCCTCCCATTATATCAGATATTTTAGATAGCATTTCGTCTTTTGTGTGGGTGGTTGGTTTTTCATCTATTTCATGAATTTCAATTTTTACACCTTCAGCCGCTTCGCTCAAAATTCGTTTGTTGTTATCTCGCGATAAAATAGTTTTGACGATTTTTTTCTCCGGATAAATATGCAGAGTATTGCCCATCAGTTCGTGCGAAGTTTTCATTAGCTGCAAATAAACCGCATCGTTTAGGCTTTGGACTTTGTTGACAAAACTATTCCAGTCGAAAGCTATATTTTGCGTAGTTTGTGCCGGGCGGGTGTCCGAAATGTCCTTTTTCAAGGGCATTTTTTGATTTTCTCGCTCTGAGACGTATATTCTTGACGGTCCAGACAGGTTCGCCTGCGGAGCAGGCGGTTCTGTCTGCGACCCAGTGTATGAAGTCGAAGACGAGAAAGTTCGCCTGGAAAAAGGATGTTCGGGCAGGACCCGCCCACTAACAAGGGCGACCAAAAGTTTTGCTTCCGCAAAGGGTGCTTTTACATCAGGTAGTTTTGCCAGCAGCGACAAAAACTCTTGCTTAGGCTCGGCTATAATTCTTTCAATTAATTCTTCTGCAATAGTTTCCGGCTTTACTCCAGCAGATAGTAAATCTTTTAGCGCCGCAGATATCTTATCTAAATCTCCCATAGCGTAATTATCTAGTAGATTTAAAATCTTTTCATCTTCTGGTAACCCCATTGCAGAAATCACGAGTTCCTTAGTGATCTCAGCATCAGACAAAGTCGAAATCTGATCGAGCAATGATAACGAGTCTCTAAACGACCCCCCACCTCGCCGCACTATGATTTTTAGCGCCTCGTCTTCGATCTTGATTTTTTCTTCGTCAGCAACTTTGCGCAAAAAATCTGTCATTATCTTTGCATCAGCTAATTTAAACGTATAAGTCTGCGCTCGCGAGGTAATTGTAACCGGTACCTTATAAGCATCTGTCGTTGCCATAATAAATATCACGTGTTTTGGTGGCTCTTCCAGAGTTTTAAGTAGAGCGTTAAACGCTTCTTTGGTTAGCATATGAACTTCGTCTATAATGTATATTTTATATTTGCCACTCGTCGGCGCGATTGCGGCCTTTTCACGCAGTTCCCTAATATTATCGATCCCGCGATTACTTGCACCATCAATCTCGACAATATCTACATAGTCGTCTTCGACTTCATATTTAAAACCATTTACTTCGTGTGCAAAGATTCTTGCTACTGAAGTTTTGCCGGTACCGCGTGGACCAATAAAAAGATACGCGTGGTTTACTTTTCCCTGTTTTAATGAGTTAGATAATGGCTCGGTTACCTGCGGTTGCCCCACCACGTTGTCTAGGCAGATTGGCCGATACTTGCGATATAAGGCCTTCGACATTAGAGCGCCGCTTCTACGGCCGCCCAAGTAGCCTCTTCATTATTGGCTGGAATTACTACTGAGACTTGCGCCCCTTCGCGCAAGTGGAAATAAGTCACCGAAGCATAGAGTATCTGATATTCTTTACCAGCTACTTCTACAAAATATTTGTCATCGTGCCGAATCAAAGTGCCGATTACGGTCTTACGCTCTACTGGGCCAATCTGCTTGTAGAGGAATTTACCGTCTTCTGTGATGGTGAGTTTCATGATATCGCCCTCGACTAGTTTCGACTTCGAAGCATAGTTGGCTGGCACTGGATAATTCTTGCCATCGGGTCCAATCATGATTTGCCCATCAAAAATCCCTTCAATAATCTTACCTTCAGGGCTTGACACAATCGTCTCGCGTGGCGCCGAAATCGTTTCGCCGTCACCGATAATAGAAATCAATAGTTCTTTCGCGGCCGACAAATTAGTTTCAGCTTCGCTAAGTAAACTCCTGAGTCTTTTTATTTGTTTTTCTGATATTTCAGACATCACCTCGCATCCTGTCTAAACATAGTATTAATATTCTATTATATCGTGAGCAGAATAAAGTCAAGATTTCTCCAACAAAGTTTTCCACCTAAAAAACACCGGTCACATATAAAATGTTGTAAAAATTACTTTTTATTCGGCTTTCCAAAGCCCAGCATGTTTCTCACCGTCATAGAT